>DASSCD010000016.1:0-8690 GCA_035698005.1 Gaiellaceae bacterium
CGGCTCCGCGGGCGGCAGGCCGGCGGAGCTCTATCGCGCGGGCCGCGCCTGGGATCACGGGGGGCCAATCCATCGATTTCAGCGAGCAGACGGGAGGAAGTGACCGATGAGAGCGGTGGTCTACGACCGGTACGGGCCTCCGGAGGTCTTGCGGCTCGAAGAGGTGGAGCGCCCGGTCCTCCAGGACGACGAGATCCTCGTCAGGGTGCACGCGACAACGGTCAACCGCACGGACTGTGGCTGGCGCAAGGCGGAACCGTTCTTCGTCCGCTACTTCATCGGCTGGCGCAGGCCGAGGTGTCGGATCCTGGGGATGGAGCTCGCGGGCGTCGTCGAGGCGGTGGGTCCCGCAGTGACCGAGTTCGACGTCGGAGACGAGGTCTTCGGCGTGAAGGGGTTCGGCGCGCACGCGGAGCTCACGACCATTCGTGAGGGCGGAGCCGTGGCTCGCAAGCCGGCCGGGATGACCTTCGACGAGGCCGCGGCCGTTTGCGACGGCGCCCTCATCGCCCGCTGCTGCCTGCGGGGCGCGGACCTCCGGCCAGGGCGGACCATCGTCGTGTACGGGGCCTCCGGGTCGGTCGGGACGGCGGCGGTGCAGCTCGCGCGCCACCTCGGAGCCGATGTCACCGCCGTCTGCGACACGAAGAACCTCGAGCTCGTGCGCTCGCTCGGCGCCGATCACGTCGTCGACTACCTGCACGAGGACTTCACGAAGAACGGCGAGACGTACGACGTGATCTTCGACGCGGTCGGCAAGCACTCGTTCCGCCGGAGCCGGCGCTCGCTGAAGCCGGGCGGGCTGTTCGTCGACACCGACCTGGGCTTCATGTGGCACGGGCCGCTCGTCGTCCTGGCCACGAGGTGGGTCGGCGACAAGAAGGCCGTCCTCGGGATCGCGAAGTACACGAAGGAGGACGTCCTCTTCCTGAAGGAGCTGATCGAGGCCGGGAAGTACCGGGCGGTCATCGACCGCCGCTACCCGCTCGAGGACGTCGTCGAGGCGACGAGGTACGTCGAGACCGGGCAGAAGACGGGGAACGTCGTGCTCACGGTCGCGGGCCGGAACGGAAACGGGGAAGCGTCGTGAAGGCGGTCGTGCACGACCGGTACGGCCCGCCGGAGGTGCTTCGGATCGAGGACGTTCCCAAGCCGGTACCCGCCCCCGACGAGGTCCTCGTCCGCGTCCGGGCGACGGGGGTGACGCGCTCCGACGCCCACCTGCGCGCCGGGCAGCCGTTCGTCAGCCGCTTCATGTCCGGTCCCCTGCGGCCCAAGCGACGGATCCTCGGACACGAGCTCGCGGGCGAGGTGGACGCCGTCGGCGCCGAGGTGGCCGAGTTCGCGGTCGGCGACCACGTGTTCGGCGCGCTTCCGTATCTCGCCCTCCGCACGGGAGCGCACGCCGAGTACATCTCCGTCCCGCAGAGGTTCCCGCTCGCTCCGATGCCCGCGGGGACGACGTTCGAGGAAGCGGGCGGCGTCGGTGACGGGGCGCTCCTGACCATGAACGCCCTCCGGCCGCTCGGCCCGCTCGAAGGCAGGGGGATCCTCGTCTACGGCGCGTCCGGCTCGATGGGCACGGCGGGAGTCCAGCTGTCGAAGCACTTCGGCGCCCACGTCACCGCGGTGTGCAACACGAAGAACGTCGAGCTCGTGCGCTCGCTCGGCGCGGACGAGGTCATCGACTACCTGCACGAGGACTTCACGAAGAACGGCGAGACCTACCACGTCCTCTTCGACGCGGTCGGCAAGCTGTCGTTTCGGCGCTGCAAGCGGTCGCTGACCCCGGGAGGCGTGTTCGTGCCCACCGACGGGCTGCGGAACATCGCGCTGTGGCTCCTGCACAAGCGGTTCGGCGACCGGAAAGTGGTCTTCGAGCTGCCTCCCCGGATGCGCAAGGAGGACGTCGTGTTCCTGAAGGGGCTCATCGAGGCCGGCGAGTACCGGCCGGTCATCGACCGGACCTACCCACTCGAGAGCGCGGTCGAGGCACATCGCTACGTGGAGACGCGACAGAAGGTCGGCAACGTCGTGCTCACACTGAACGGGGGGTCGAGCTCATGAGGGCGGCCGTGCGGGACCGGTTCGGTGCGCCCTCGGCGGTCGTCGACGTGCGGGAGGTCGAGAAGCCCGTCCCGACCGAGGACGAGGTGCTCGTGCGGGTTCACGCCGCGTCGCTGAACTTCGGCGACTGGTACGCGGTCGAGGGCAGGCCGTGGGTCGGCCGCCCGTCGATGGGGCTCCGGACGCCCAAGAGCGAGCGGCTCGGGACCGACTACGCCGGCGTCGTCGAGGGCGTCGGGGCGAACGTCACCGACTTCCAGCCTGGAGACGAGGTGTTCGGCGGGAGGAGCGGTGCGCTCGCCGAGTACATCCCCGCTCGCGCCGACCGCGCGATCGTGCGGAAGCCGGCGAACGTGAGCTTCGAGGAGGCGGCGGCCGTGCCCGTCGCGGCGCTCACCGCGCTGCAGGGGCTTCGCGACCACGGGCAGGTGGGTCCCGGGCAGAAGGTCCTCGTCAACGGCGCCTCGGGAGGCGTCGGCACGTACGCCGTGCAGATCGCCAAGGCGCTCGGCGCCGAGGTGACCGCGGTCTGCAGCCCGGCGAACGTCGGGACCGCACGGTCGCTCGGCGCCGACCGCGTCGTCGACTACACGCAGGAGGACTTCACGCGCGGGACCGAGCGCTACGACGTGCTGCTCGACGTCGCCGGGAGCAGGTCCTGGCGCGAGTGCGCGCGCGTGCTCGGGAAGGACGCCAGGCTCGTGATCGTGGGGGGACAGAAGCGGGGCCGGCTGCTGGGCCCGATCGGCGGCCTGGTCGGGAAGAAGCTCGGCGCCCTCTTCTCGAGCCGCACGGCGCCGTTCTTCATCGCCAAGTTCAACAAGCCGGACATGGAGGAGCTTCGTGAGCTGGTCGAGTCCGGCAAGGTGCGGTCGGTCGTCGACCGCCGGTACGGCCTCGACGACGTCGTCCAGGCGCTCGACTACGTCGGGGAGGGCCACGCGCGCGGCAAGGTGATCGTGACCTTCGGCGCGGAGCCAGACCAGAAGGCGAGGGCCGAGCAGTGAAGGCGGTCGTCCACGATCGCTACGGGCCTCCCCGCGTGCTGCGGCTCGCCGAGGTCGAGCGACCACTGCCGGCCGACGACGAGGTCCTCGTCCGGGTCCGGGCGACGACGGTCACGCGCACCGACTGCCACATCCGCCGGGCAAGCCCGTTCGCGTGGCGTCTCTTCGCGGGGCTGCTGCGCCCGAGGCGGAAGATCCTCGGCATCGAGTACGCCGGGGTGGTCGAGGCCGTCGGCGCGGACGTCGACCGGCTGGCGGTCGGGGACGAGGTCTTCGGCGGCACGGCCGGGAGGTTCGGCGCGCACGCCGAGTACGTCCGTGTCCCGGCCAGCGCGCCGCTCGTGCACAAGCCGGCGGAGACGACCTTCGAGGAGGCGGCTGCCGTCTGCGACGGGTTCATGCAAGGGCTGTCGTGTGTCCGCGCGGGAGGAGTCGGGCAGGCGACGCGGATCCTCGTGCACGGCGCCTCGGGCTCGTGCGGCACCGCGGTCGTCCAGCTGGCGCGGCACTACGGCGCCCACGTGACCGCGGTCTGCGGCACGAAGAACGTCGAGCTCGTGCGCTCGCTGGGCGCCGACGAGGTGATCGACTACCAGCGCGAGGACTTCAGGACGAACGGCGAGACGTACGACGTCGTCGTCGATGCCGTCGGCCTCACGTCGCTGCTCCGGTGCCGTGGCTCGGTGAAGCGGGGCGGGGTCTTCGTCGCGACCGATCTCGGCCGGCTCATGCTCGAGAACCCGCTCTCGGCGCTCGTGACGCGCTTCGTCGGGGGCCGGCGCGTGCGCTTCCCGCTCGGGCGCTGGACGAGGGAGGACCTTCTCTTCCTGAAGGAGCTGATGGAGGCCGGGCGCTACCGCGCAGTCGTCGACCGGTCCTACCCGCTCGAAGACGTCGTCGAGGCCACGGCGTACGTGGAGACCGGGCAGAAGACCGGGAACGTCGTGCTCGTCGTGGCCGCGCCGTGATCAGCGCCAGTCGACGGAGACGACCTCGATCGGCTGCTCGAGACCCTTCAGCTGCTCCGTTCGCGTGTCGGAGAGCCGAAAGCCGGAGCCCGAGTCGCCAAGCGTCTCCGCGCTGACGAGGATCTCGCCGCCGCGCGCCGCGGCGCCGATGCGGGCGGCCACGTGCACGCCCTGGCCGCCATAGTCGCGCGATTCCGTACCCGTGACGAACGCGTTCCCCGCGTGGGCTCCGATCCTGACGTCGGGCGCGACGATCTCGGCGGCGAGGGCGCGCTGGATCGCGACCGCCGCCTCGACCGCGGCCTTGGGGGTGTCGAACGAGGCGAAGAAGCCGTCGCCCGTGCGCTTCACGACCTCGCCGCCGCTCTCCACGATGCGCTCGCGCACGAGCTCGTCGTGCCGGGCGAGCAGTCGCCTCCACTTGTCGTCGCCGAGGGTCTCGAGCAGCCGCGTGGAGTCGACGATGTCCGTGAAGAGGAACGTCCGGCGCGTCTCGACGCGCCCCAGCAGCTCCTTCGCCCGCTCGGCGGCCAGTTTTGCCCCGAGGCGCTCGAAGGCCGCCAGCGCGCCCTCGATCTCCTCCGCGCCGCCGTGCTCGTCGCCCCGTCTGCGATACGCGATCCCGAGCAGCAGCCGCGCCTCCGCGGTCTCGTAGGGCGCGCCGACGGTCTGCCACTCGGCACGCGCCCGCTCGAGGCTCGCGGCCGCCGCGTCCCAGTCCTTCTCCGCGAGCGCGATCTGGCCGGCCGCGAGGTTGACGGTCGCGTCGAAGGCGTCCGCGCGTCGGTCGCCGATCTTGTACGCGTCGACCGCGGCCTCGAGCTCGGCGAGAGCGGCACGCGCTGTCCTCAGGTCGCCCGCGGCGAGCGCGATCTCGACCTGGGCGGGGAGGTGGCGGATGCGGAACAGGGGCTCCTGCGTGTCCTGCAGCGCCCGCGAGATGCCCGCGACCGCGGCGTCGACCTTGCCCTCGGCGAGCCGCAGGAGCGCCAGGCCCGGCTGTGCGCTGCGTCCGAGCTCGTTCGCGGTTCGATACGCCTCCTCGGCGCCCGTGAAGTCGCCGCGACGCCGGCGGATCTCGCCGATCTCGTAGTGGCCCCCGGCGGTGATGCTGCGATCGAAGTCGACGAGCTCCTCGCATGCCGCGAGCGCCTGAGCCTCCGCCGCAGTCCAGTCGCCCCGCAGCCGCAGCACCTCCGCGCGATGGATGCGGCAGGCGCCGGGGAACCCGGTGACGTCGAGGCGGTCGCACCACTGGTTCGCCGCCTCCGTCCACTCGGCCGCGCGGCGGTAGTCGCCGAGATCGCGGCACGAGCTGATCGTCAGGCAGTAGACGAGACCGGTCGAGTGCGGCTTCAGGTCGCCGGAGATCGCGGACGCTGTCGCCTCGTCGAGCAGCGCGAGGCCGCGGTCGATCTGGCCGGCCTTGATGTACGTGCGGCCCCGGCCCGAGAGCGCGAGCACCTGGACGTCGCGGTCGCCGACGCGCTGCGCCAGCGCGAAAGCCTCGTCGAATCGCGCCTCGGCGCGCTCGAGGTCGCCCTCCGCGAAGAGCGCGGTGAGAGCGTGGATGAGGAGCGCGCGACCGTGCTCGGGCGACTCGGGCAGGTCGGCGAGCAGCCGCTCGGCCGTCGCGAACCACCCGTTCGCGACCGAGAACGAGCCGCGGCCCTCGTAGTCCCACGAGAGCGTGAGCGCCATCCGGGCCGCGCCGCGCAGGTCGCCCGCCGTCGTGTAGGCGGCGTAGGCCCGCTCGCGCAGCCTGATGGCCTGGTCGAGCTTGCCGGTCCACCAGGCGGCCTCGCCGAAGAGCTCGAGGTCCTCGGGCCCGAGGTCGGCCTCGTCCACCGCGGAGAAGGTGGCGTGCGCCTCCCGCCACGCGAGGCGGGTCGCCGCGCCGCGGGCAGCCTCCAGCGAGTCGAGGACCTGGGACATCGGACCTCATTGAAGCAGGGTCGATTCGTGCGCGAAGTGGCGAGCCCGCGAGCGCGCGGCTAGGCTGCGGCGAGGAGCGTGGACGGGTGGTGACGACTCGAAGGTCGCCGACCAGTCGCACCTACGGCTGGCTACTCCTGCTCGCGCTCGTCGTCGCTGTCTCCCTCGCTTCCGCCGGTCGCTCGGCGACGTCGCAGGGCGCGGCCGCCCTCCAGCAGCGCAACTTCCCGGGCGGGGCGTACTTCACGGTCGTCTGCGGCTTCAGCCACCGCAACAACGACGACCCGATCCGCTTCCCGCGTCAGCCCGGGCGCTCGCACAACCACACGTACATCGGGAACACGAATGTCAACGCGGTCACGACGGCCGCGACCCTCCGCGGCGGCGAGACGACGTGCGACGTCGAGGACGACGCCTCGACCTACTGGGTGCCGACCGTGTTCGTCGGAGGCGAGGCCATCACGCCGCTCGCGGGCCTCGTCTACTACACGAAGCACGTGTCGGGAGCGCTCGTCGCACCGCCGCCGGGCCTGAAGCTCGTGGCCGGGAACCCGGCCGCGCGGCGCGCGCAGTCGAAGGAGACCGTGTCCTGGAGCTGCGGCGGCATCGACGGCAGCCCGCGCTTCGCGGCGCTGCCGTCCTGCGGGCCCGACGACGCGCTCGAGCTCGAGGTGAAGTTCCAGAACTGCTGGAACGGCCGCAACGTCGACAGCGGAAACCACAAGCGTCACGTCGCCTACTCGAAGGCGGGGCGCTGCCCGTCCAGCCACCCGGTCCGGCTGCCGACGATCACGCTCGTGCTCCTGTACCCGCCGGTCCGCGGCGGCCTGCTCTCCGCGGGGCGGTGGGCGACGCACGCCGACTTCATCAACGGCTGGAACCAGGAGGCGCTCGAGCGCCTCACCGCCGGGCTGAACGCCGACCGCCGCTAGGCCCGACGGCGCGTGCCGGCGGTGATCGCGAGCGCCGCGAGCGTCGCGAGCACCGCGCCGACGGCGAGGAACGCGATCCCGACCCACAGCGCCGCGTCGAGCTCCGCGCCGATGCTGAGCTCGGAGGCCACCCCCCGGGAGCCGTCCGAGTTCATGACGACGGCGCTCCAGCTCCCTTCCTCGGGCTCCCACTCGAGCGTCTGCTCACCGACTCCGCTCGTGGAGGCCGCCCAGAATCCCTGCGAGTCAGGCGGCGACCCGGGTGCGCCACCCTCGCGGTGCGAGTACTCGGGCTCGTCGGAGATCCTCGTCACGACGGAGTGCTCGACGCCGTCGAGGTACGCGTCGACGTCGTCGTCGCGGCCGATGCCGACGAACACGTCGCGGGTGCTCTCGCTGCGGATGCGGACGTCCCCGAGGATCGCGCGCGCCGCGCGGTCGGAGCCGCCGAAGTCCACGTCGGCGCTGTCCGAGACGATCGCGTAGGTCGCCGTCGAGAAGTCCTCGCTCGGGGACATCAGGAACCCGTCCGAGTCCCGCTGGGTCTGGTCGAGGACGACGAGCGCGCCGCCGCCCGCGAGGAACCCGAGTGAGAGAAGCGCGGCCAGGATCCCGACGACGATGAGGGCGATTCGCCCGGCCCTGCCACGAGGAGGTTGCGCCGCCGAGATGGTGGGCGCCATGGGCTCGGCGAGCGCAGCCGGGCGTGCCTCGGGCGGCGCCGCCGGTGCCTCGAGGGCCGCCGGCACGCCTCCTGCGGGGTCGTCGCCGCCCTGGTCGAGCCGGAACGGCGGGTAGGCGTCGGTCATCAGGCCCGCGTAGGCCACGACCCTCGCCACCCAGCGGTCGAACCCGAGGACGAGATCGAAGAGCCCGCGCGGGTAGCGCGTCGTGAAGAGCAGCGCGACGGCGGCGAAGAGCACGAGCAGGCCGATCAGGCCGGTGCTGAACACCCATCCGTGTCCCCAGCCCCAGTGCCAGTCCCCTGCGTGCCCGGCGGCCGAGCCGCCGCCCAGGAGGAGGCCGAGGATCAGGTAGTGCGGGATCGCGAGCAGCCACCACTTCACGAGCACGAGCCCGCGCGAGAGTCGCTCCGGGTAGGCGACGTCGAGCGTCGCCGGGTAGTCGGGCTCTTCGCCGAGCGAGAAGGGCGGGTAGCGGTCGGTACCGAGGGCTCCGTACGAGTAGAACGCCACCCGCCACGTCCACCGCAGGACCCCGAGGTTGAAGTCGAAGATCCCTCGTGGGTACCGCGCCGTGAAGAGGATCGCGAAGAACGCGACCACCGTCAGCACGAAGAACGCGATCCAGAGGAAAACGAGCACGATGTAATGCGGGATCGCGAGCAGCCACTTCACGAGCCACAGCCAGCGGGAGGGCTCGCCCTCGAGCCGGCCGTCGAGCCGCAGTGGATAGCCCGGTTGCGACGCCATCGGCTCCGGCACTGTTGCACGCACGGGAGGCGCAGGCGTCGGGGAACCGCCCCCGAGCGACTGCGGAGAAGTCGGTAGCGTCCCGCCCATGAGCGACGACGAAAAGAACGAGCAGAACGACAAGAAGGACGCGAAGCCGGACCACGAGCCCCCTGCCGGAGCGGAGACGAGCGCCTCCTGGGGCCGTGGCAGAGGCGCGATCCGGTACACCGCGACGGCGAAGTGGACCGTCCTGCGCAAGAAGGAGAAGCCCGCGGCGGAGATCTTCTCGGTCTCGTACGTCGCCGGCGACGGCGACCAGGATCGTCCGGTCACCTTCGTCTTCAACGGCGGGCCCGGCGCGTCGTC
>DASSCD010000017.1:0-7351 GCA_035698005.1 Gaiellaceae bacterium
CAGCAGGACGTCGTCTCGAGCGTCGGCGCGATCGGCGTCATGCAGCTCCTGCCCGAGACGTGGGAGTTCGTCGACGTCGTGCTCCTCGGCGAGCGGACCGCGCGCACGTACCAGGGGAATGTCCGCGCGGGCGTGCGCTACCTCCGCTGGCAGCTGGACGAGTTCGGCGGGAACGTCCGCCTCGCGCTTGCCGGCTGGTACCAGGGAGCGAGGGCGGTGCGCGAGATCGGGCTCTACGAGGACACCAAGCTCTTCGTGCGCGTCGTGCTCATGCTCTACGGCACCGTTTGAGGCGGTTCGGCCTCTCGGAGCGCGATAGCGACCGCGTCGCCGATGTCCAGCGACTGCCCCCGCTCGAACGCAGGAGCCACCTCGAGCTCATCGAGCGCTCCCTTCGACAGGATGTCCCGTCGCTCGTCCCAGCCCGGCAGGCGTTCCCCTTCTGCACACACGACGCCCCACAGCAGCGCTGCTCGGTCGAGCTCGTCACGCTGCAGCGCGGCGCGCGCGAGCGAGGCGAGATTGCCGAGGACGAAGATCGCGCTCTCCTCGGTAGCGTTGTGTCGGAGTGCCTCGCGAATGTGCGTTTCGGCTGCGTCGGCATCTCCGCGAAGCAGCGCGATCTCGCCGAGGAGGTGCATAGCGCTCGCCTCCCACCAGGTCCAGCCGAGGCCCGACACGAGCCCGAGGCCGCGTCGCGCTCGCGCTTCGGCCTCGTCGAGACGATCCTCGTCGATCGCGATCATTGCCCACAGGGTGGAATTGATCGCCTCGATCACGGGCTGCCTGCCGCGGACGAGCTCTTCCGACTCCGCGACGAGCTGTCGTGCGAGCTCCCTATCCCCGGCCCACGCGCGATACGCGAGCCGCGTCTTGATCGAAGCGATACCGAGCTCGTCCTCGACCTCGCTGAAGAGGCGGAGGCTCTGGGCGTAGTTCGCGTCTGCAACATTCCAGTCGCGCAGCTGATGCGCTGCGCCTGCGAGCACGCGGTATCCCCGAGCGCGGAGTCGCACGTCTCCAGACGTTTGGTGCTGCAGGAGATCGGTGAGTCGGCTCACACCCTCCGTCGGCGCGTGCGCGCTCCAGAAGTTCTCGAGCGCGACTGCGAGCTCGAGCGCCCGCTCCGGGTCGTTCACCACTCCCCAGTCGAGTGCCACGCGGAGGTCGTCCCGCTCGGCGAGTGCGCGCTCCTGGGAAAAAGGCTCGACGTCATCCTCGGAGAGATGCGCTGCGCGTGCGATCTCGAGCATCCGCTCCACGTGGAGACTGCGAACCCTGTCGGCTTCACCCGAGGACTCGAGTTCCTCGACCGCGAACTCGCGGATCGTCTCGAGGATCCAGTAGCGCACCTCTCCAAGGCGGCCCGTGCGACGACGAACCAGACTCTTGTCGAGGAGCGAGGCGAGCGTGTCGAGGTCGGCGTCGCAGACGGCCTCGGCGGACTCGAGGGTGCAGCCACCCCGGAATACCGCGAGTCGGCGAAAGAGACGTTGCTCGTCCGTAGAGAGCAAGTCGTACGACCAGGCGATCGTCGCGCGGAGCGTCGCGTGACGCTCGTCGACGTCGCGGGTGCCCTTCAGCAGGTCGAGGCTCTCTCCGAGTCGGGCGAGCAGGTCATCGACGGACAGCAGCTTCGTACGTGCGGCAGCCAGTTCGAGCGCGAGCGGCAGGTTGTCCAGGCGAACGCAGATGGCGGCGACCGCGGGGCCTGGACTGACATCCGCGTGGACGGCGCGCGCCCGCTCCACGAAGAGCGCCACACCCTCGTCATCGGCGAGTGGCGGCAGGTCGAACTCGACCTCACCCTGGACGCGCAGCGGCTCACGGCTCGTTGCGAATAGCCGCAGCCCCGGCGCGGCGGTTGCCAGCTCGGCGAGCGGGCGTGCCGCCGCGGGAAGCAGGTGCTCCAGGTTGTCGCAGAGCAGATGAGTCCGTCGGTCGCCGACGCGCGCGGCGATCGCGGCGGGGTCACCCGAGCCGGCGCCGAGACGTTCCCCGACCGTCGGGAGGACGAGCTCCGGGTCCCGAAGTGGTGCAAGCGCGACGAAGACCGAGCCGCCGCCGGCTTCGTCCGCGAGGAGACGGATGAGCTCGATCGCGAAGCGGGTCTTACCGGTGCCACCAGCACCGACGACGGTCAGGACACGGGGATCTCGCTCGTAGACGAGCGAGACCGCGTCGAAGAGCTCCTGCTCACGCCCGACGAACCGGGTGGCCGGAACCGGGAGCTCGAGGCTCCCGGGCGTACGGAGGGGAGGGAACTCGTCGCTGCCGAGCTGGAGCAGCCGGGTTGCGCCGTCGAAGTCCTTCAATCGGTGCCGGCCGAGGTCGCGAAGCGGAAGCGCCTCCAGCAGGGCGGCGCACGCGGGCGAGACGACGATCTGCCCGCCGGATGCGAGGGCCGCGACCCTTGCGGCGCGGTGGACGTCGATGCCGACGTAGCCCTCTGCGGTGATCGTCGGGGTACCCGTGTGCAGCCCCATCCGGACGGAGACCGGGCCGTTGGCAAGCACGGTCTGAGCTTCGCGGGCTGCTGATGCCGCGCTGTCGGCCGTCGGAAACGCCACGAAGAAGGCGTCACCCTGCGTGTCCACCTCCACGCCCCCATGCGTCTCGAACGCGGCGCGCAGGACCTCGCGATGTTGCGCGAGCGCCTCCGCGTAGGCATCCGGGCCGAGGGCGTGCAGCAGCCGGGTCGACCCCTCGATGTCCGTGAAGAGGAAGGTTACGGTGCCGGTCGGGAGGTCGCCGCGCACGGCGAGCCACTCTATTCGGGGATCAACCGATTCAGCGGATGCGCGCGCGGGTCGAGCACGTTGTCGGCCTGCTCGGCGCCGGTCACGGGCAGCTCGGCGGGATCGAGGAGCCCGACCTGGACGAGCAGCGACGCCTGGTCCCAGTAGATGTGCTCGTGCGCGACCTTGCCGTCCTCGAAGCCGACGACGACGCAGAAGGCGAGCTGGACGGGCTTCCCGGTCGGCGCGACCCCCGGCAGCAGCTGGGGCATCTCGATGTCGTGGGTGAAGGTCAGGATGAGCTCGTCGACGACCTGGCTCTCGCCGATCGTGCGCGAGACCGACGTGATCGCGACGTCGCGCGGCCACTTGCCGATGAAGTGGTCCCCGTAGAAGCGCCGCACCCCGTCGGAGCCGACGCCACCGGTCATCACGGGGACGTGGTTGACGTACGGGTCGTCCGTCATCGTCGCCATCGTCGCGTCGAGGTCCATGTCCACGAACTCGGCGGCGACGTGGTCGTCGAAGACGCCCGCGAGGTCAGGCCGCCCGCTCGCCGAGGTCGACATGGCCTCAGAACCTAGCGCGTTTCGTTCTCGCTTGACATGTCACGCGGGCGCGGGATTGAATCTCCGCATGCTCCTGCGCGAGGTCGAGTACGCGCGCCCGGCCACGGTCGAGGAGGCCGTCTCGCTGCTCGGCTCGTACGAGGGCGCGCGCGCCCTGGCCGGCGGTCAGACGCTCGTCAACGTCATGAAGGCGCGGGCGGCGGTGCCCGACGTGCTCGTCGACCTGGCAGACCTCGAGGAGCTGCGCACGATCGGCTTCTCCGCGGACGGCCTGCTCGAGATCGGCGCAATGGTCACGTACAGCCACCTCGTCGGCTCTTCCGAGGTCGACGTCGCGCGCCCGATCCTCGCCGAGGTCGCGGCCACGATCGGCGACGTGCAGGTCCGGAACCGCGGCACCGTTGGAGGGAATGTCTGCGTCGCCGACCCGACGAACCACCTGCCGCCGCTCCTCCTCGCCCTGGACGCGACCTTCACGATCCGCGGCTCCGAGGCGGAGCGGATCGTCTCGGCGGACGAGTTCTTCGTGGGCGTGTACATGACCGCGGTGGGTGAGGGCGAGCTGCTCACGAAGGTCGCGGTGCCACCCTCGAGCGGAGCGGGCGACGGCTTCGCCGGCCTCACGATCGGCAAGCACGGCACGTACGTCGCGAACGCAGCGGCAACGGTCTCCGACGACGGTGTGCGGATCGCGCTCGGCTGCGTCGACGCGGTCCCGATCCGTGCCAGCGCGATGGAGGAACGGCTCGCCGGGGGAGACTTCTCGGAGGCGGCGGTGCAGGCGGCGGCCGAGGGCCTCGGCGCGTCGCTCGATCCGCCCTCCGACGCGCACGGCTCCGGCGACTTCCGTCGTCATCTGGCGGAGGTTTCGGCCGCGCGAGCCGTTCTGCAGGCGGCGTCCCGGAGAAAGGCGGCGTAGTGGCCGCGCCTGCCTCGAGCCACGGCGTCTCCGTCGACGTCAACGGCGAGCAGATCGAGCTGGAGGTCCCCGCGCGCCGGCTGCTCGTGCACTTCCTGCGCGACGACCTCGGCCTCACCGGCACGCACGTCGGCTGCGACACCGGGAACTGCGGGGCGTGCACGGTGCATGTGAACGGCGAGCCGGTCAAGAGCTGCATGCTTCTTGCCGTGCAGGCGGACGGCGCGCGGATCACGACCGTCGAGGGCCTCGCCGCCGACGGCGAGCTGACCCCGCTCCAACGCTCGTTCAACGAGCATCACGCGCTGCAGTGCGGCTACTGCACGCCCGGGATGCTGATGAGCGCGACCGCCCTCCTCGAGCGGACCCCACGCCCGAGCGAGGAGGAGGTGCGCGTCGCCCTGCAGGGGAACATCTGCCGCTGCACCGGGTACGTGAACATCGTCGAGGCGGTCGTCGCCGCGGGAGGCGGGGCGTGACGACGGTCACCGACCAGCCCGCGAAGACCCTGGAGAAGGGCTACGTCGGCCAGTCGATCCCGCGCAAGGAGGACGAGCGCCTCGTCCAGGGCCTGGGGACGTTCTTCGACGACGTCCGCCGGCACGGGATGGGCTATGTCCACTTCGTCCGCTCCCCCTACGCGCACGCGAAGATCGTCTCGATCGACGTCTCCAAGGCGCTGGAGCTGGACGGCGTGTACGGGACGATCACGGGTGACGAGGTCGCGATCTCGACCGATCCGTTCTTCGAGATGTCGGTCGAGCCCGGCGGCCTGATCAAGGACTACGCGCTCGCGGTAGGCCGTGTGCGGCACATGGGCGAGCCCGTCGCGGCGGTGTGCGCCGCGACGCGTGAGCTCGCGCGTGACGCGGCCGAGCTCGTCGAGGTCTCGTACGACCCGCAGCCGGTCCTCGTGACGGCGGAGGAGTCGCTGAAGGACGAGGTCGTCCTCCACGACGACGCTGGCTCGAACGTCGTCTGGTCGGGCGTCTTCGAGTGGGGCGACGTCGACCAGGCGCTCGCCGAGGCCGACCACGTCGTGAAGATCGACCGCCTCCACTTCCACCGCTTCTCCTCGACCCCGCTCGAGTGCGCGGGCGCACTCGTCGAGTACGACCGGGGAACGGGCGAGTGGACGCTCCACTGCAACCACCAGATGCCGGGCGTGGGGGCGATCTGGATGGCGCCCGCGCTGCGGGTCGGGATCGACAAGCTCCGCTTCGTCACCCAGGACATCGGCGGCGGCTTCGGCAACAAGATCTGCCTGCACCCCCAGTACGTCGTCCTCTGCCTCCTGGCGCGGAAGCTCGGGCGCCCCGTTCAGTGGACCGAGTGGCGCACCGACCAGCACACGGCGAACGCGCACGGGAACGAGCGCACGTTCCTCGACGTCGAGGTGGCGGTGAAGGCCGACGGGGAGATGACCGGGTTCAAGGTTCGCGCCCTCGACGACTGCGGCGCGTTCCCGCGCTACGAGCCGCTCGGCTGCATCATCTGGGCGCAGGTGACGCCGGGGATGTACGGCTGGCGGAACATCAAGGTCGACTTCACCCAGGTCTGCACGAACAAGTCCCCGGTGTCGCCGAACCGGGGCTACTCGCGGATGCAGCACCTGTGGCTGACAGAGCGGATCGTCGACATCGTCGCCGCCGAGCTCGGCCTCGACCC
Organism: Gaiellaceae bacterium; assembly: GCA_035698005.1. GTDB lineage: Bacteria > Actinomycetota > Thermoleophilia > Gaiellales > Gaiellaceae > GMQP-bins7. Next base: position 5,895 of record DASSCD010000017.1, read on the forward strand.
GGTGGAGGTTCGAAAGAAGAACTACGTCAAGGCCGAGCAGATGCCGTACGAGACGCCCAACGGCTGCGTCTACGACTCGGGCGACTACGCCGCCGCGCTCGACCTCGTGCTCGATCTCGTCGACCACGGCTCGATCGAGGAGCGGCGGCAGGAGGCGGCCTCGCGCGGGAAGCTCCTCGGCTTCGGGATCGGCTCGACGCTCGACTCCGGGACGAACAACTTCGGCCAGTCGACGCTCCTCAACCCCGAGCTCCAGTTCTCCGGGAACAACGAGGCTGCCTCGGTCAAGCTCGACATCTTCGGCGAGGTCGTGGTCACGCTCGGCACGGTGCCGCAGGGGCAGGGCCACGAGACGACCGCGGCGCAGGTCGTCGCGGACATCATCGGGTGCTCGCCCGACCAGGTGAACGTCCGCCGCGGCCACGACACCTGGTTCAACTCCCACGCGGGCTTCTCCGGGACCTACGCGAGCCAGTTCGCATTCACGGGGCTGGGCGCGGTCAAGGGGGCGGCCGAGCTCCTGCGCGAGGAGATGGTGCAGCTCGCGGCCGCGGTCCTCCAGGCCGACACCGACGCGATCGAGCTCGCCGACGGGATGGCGCGGATCAAGGACGGGCCGGAGGAGGCCGCGCTGCCGTTCATGGCGCTCGGCGCCATCGTGAACGCGAACAACGCCTTCCTGCCGCCGGACTTCAACCCGACCTTGAACCACCGCTACGTCTGCCGGCCGTACTTCGGGATGGTCGACACCGAGAAGAAGACCGGCCAGCTCACGCTCACGTACGCCACGCAGATCCATGCCGCGGTCGTCGAAGTCGACCCGGACACGGGCGAGGTCGAGATCGTCGACTACGCGGCCGTCGACGACTGCGGTGTCCGCATCAACCCGCAGATCGTCGAGGGACAGGTGCACGGCGCGACCGCGCATGCGATCGGGGCCGCCCTCTCCGAGGAGTTCGTCTACGACGAGGAGGGGACGCTGTTGACCTCCAACTTCTACGACTACCACGTGCCGCACGCCCTCGACATGCCGCCGCTGAAGACGGGCGCGATGGAGTCCCCGTCCCCGGTCGCGCCGCTCGGGGCGAAGGGCATGGGCGAGGGCGGCGGCGGCGGCATCCACTGCATCTGCGCAGCGATCCAGGACGCGCTCGCCTCCGCCGGCAAGCCGATCGTGTCGACGAGCTGCAACCCGCCGCACCGGGTCTGGGCCATGCTCCGCGACCCCGAGTCCTCGCGCGCGGGCGTGACGGTGGTGTCGAAGTGATCGTCTCCGGCACCAAGGAGCTGGCGGCGCCGCGCGAGACGGTCTGGAACGTGATCAACGACCCGGCCGAGATGGCGAAGCTGATGCCCGGCGTCGAGAGCTTCGAGGTCACCGACGCGACGCACTGGACCGCGAAGGTCAAGGTCCCGCTCGGGCTCGGCGGGCTGAAGATGACGATGAACTTCGAGAA
>DASSCD010000018.1:0-7463 GCA_035698005.1 Gaiellaceae bacterium
GAACTGGAAGAAGCGCTGGAACTGCTTGACGAGCGCGTTCCGCGGCTCGGTGAGGATGGTCACGAGGTCGTCGCGCGTGAGCTGGTGGATCACCGAGGCGACCGGCAGGCGGCCGATGAACTCGGGGATGAGCCCGTACGAGAGCAGGTCCTCCGGCATCACCGACGAGAGCAGCTCGCTGGACTCGATCGACTTGCGCGACTTGATGTCCGCGCCGAAGCCCACCTGGTTCTTGCCGATGCGCTTGCCGATGATCGTCTCCAGCCCGGCGAACGCGCCGCCGCAGATGAAGAGGACGTTCGTCGTGTCGATGGAGAGGAACTCCTGGTGCGGGTGCTTGCGGCCGCCCTGCGGCGGGACGCTTGCGACCGTGCCCTCGAGGATCTTGAGGAGCGCCTGCTGGACGCCCTCGCCGGAGACGTCGCGCGTGATCGAGGGGTTGTCCGCCTTGCGCGCGATCTTGTCGACCTCGTCGATATAGATGATCCCGGTCTCGGCCTTCTTGATGTCGAAGTCGGCCGCCTGGATGAGCTTGAGGAGGATGTTCTCGACGTCCTCGCCGACGTAGCCGGCCTCGGTCAGCGCGGTCGCATCGGCGATCGCGAAGGGGACGTTGAGGATGCGCGCGAGGGTCTGCGCGAGCAGCGTCTTCCCGCAGCCGGTCGGGCCGAGGAGGAGGATGTTCGACTTCTGCAGCTCGACCTCCGCGTCCTCGAGGCCCATGCGCACGCGCTTGTAGTGGTTGTAGACCGCCACCGCGAGCGTGCGCTTCGACTCCTCCTGCGAGACGACGTAGTCGTTCAGCACGGAGTAGATGTCGAGCGGCTTCGGGAGGTTGTCGAGATCGAGCTGGGTCGGGGACGTCAGCTCCTCGTCGATGATCTCGTTGCAGAGATCGATGCACTCGTCGCAGATGTAGACGCCCGGTCCGGCGATCAGCTTCTTGACCTGGCGCTGGCTCTTGCCGCAGAAGCTGCAGAGGAGCTGCTCGTTTCCCTCGCTCGCCCGAGCCATCCCGGTCTCCTTTTACTCCGTTTTCGCCAGTTGGGGAAGGGGAACCTCGCGCTCTGCGCACCGCCGCGATCCGCGAGCGCGGATCGCGGCCGCACGAAAAACCTGAAGGCGGCCGGTTCGCGGCCGCTGCCGTCTCGTCGACTTCATCGCCCTAGCGGTGCTCGATCACCCGGTCGATGATCCCGTACTCCTTGGCCTCTTCGGAGGTCATGTAGAAGTCGCGGTCCATGTCCTTCGAGACCTTCTCGATGTCCTGACCGGTGTGCTTCACCATGATCTCCTCCATTAGCCGCTTGAGGCTGATTACCTCCCGCGCCTGGATCTCGATCTCGGTCGGCTGGCCGTGGAAGCCCGCGGTGCCCTGGTGGATGAGGATCTTCGAGTGGGGCAGGGCGCTCCGCTTGCCGGACGTCCCGCCGGCGAGGACGACCGCGCCCATCGACATCGCCATGCCGACGCAGATGGTCTGCACGTCGGGCTTGATGAACTGCATCGTGTCGTAGATCGCGAGGCCGGCGTAGACGACGCCGCCCGGGGAATTGATGTAAATCGAGATGTCCTTGTCCGGGTCCTCCGACTCGAGGTGGAGGAGCTGGGCGACCACGAGGTTCGCGATCTGGTCGTCGATGGGGGTGCCGAGGAAGATGATCCGTTCGTTGAGCAGACGCGAGTAGATGTCGAACGAGCGCTCGCCGCGCGAGGTCTGCTCGATGACCATCGGGATCAAAGGGCTCATTCGGTCTCCTTGCCGCCGGGGACCCACAACTTCGTGTCTCCCTCGGCCTTCTCCTTGTCGGGGGTCCACAGCTTCTCCCGCGCAGCCGCGAGGTCGGGCGCGATCGGAGTGACGTCGGCGGCGAGCCGGTCGAGCGCCGCGCGCAGGCGCAGGTCCTCGCGAATCGACTCCTGCTGGCCGTGCGCCCAGACGTCCGCCACGAGGCCCTCCGGATCCTCCTCGCCGGCGGCCTCGGCCTCCTCGCGCAGGTACGCCCTCACCTCGTCGTCCGTCACCTCGATCCCGGCCTTCGCGGCGAGCGACTCGAGCGCGAGCTCACGCGCGACCGAGACGGCGGCCTCGAGGACCATCTGGCGCTGGAGGTCCTCGGCGCTCGTGCCGCTCGCGGCGAGGTACGACTCGAGCGAGGCGCCACGCCGCTCGAGCGAGCGGACGAAGCCGGTCAGGAGGTCCGTCGCGCGCGTCCGCACGAGGGTAAGGGCGGGCTGGACCTCGGAGGCGCGGACGAGCTCGTCGACCGCCGCGATGCGGAAGGCGGAATCGATCTCGGCGTCGAGCTGCGCGCGGAACGTCTCCTCGATCGACCCGCGCAGCTCCGCGAGGGTGTCGAACTCGCTGGCGGCGCGCGCCAGCTCGTCGTCCAACGGCGGCAGCACCTTCTCCTGGACCTCACGCACGACGACCTCCACCGTCGAGGTCGTGCCGTCAGGGCGGGCCAGTGCGATCTCCTTCGTGTCGCCCGCGGAGGCGCCGAGGAGCGCCGCCTCCAGCTCGCCCGTCATCCGGCCGGACCCGAGCTCGACGATCGTGTCGCGCTGGGCCTCGCCCTCCGGGTCGACGAGGTCGACCACGAGCGTGTCGCCCTCGCGCGCGGGGCGGCCGTCGGCGGGAGCGAGCTCCGCGACCGACTCGCGCAGCGCCTCGAGCTCGGCCTCGACCGCCTCCTGCGGCACCTCGACCTCCGCCCGGGCGACCTCGAGCGTCGTCCAGTCGACGAGCTCGGGCAGGGGCTGAACCTCAACCGTCGCCGCGAAGCTCCAGGCGTCGTCGGCGTTCGCCGGGAGCTCGAACTCGTACTCGGGCTCGGCGACGGGGCGCACGCGGTTGCGCGCCGCTGCGCTCCAGAACCAGCCGCCGATGTGGCTCTCGACCGCCTCGGCGTAGATGCGGTCCTTCCCGAGGCGGGACACGAGCACCTGCGTCGGGACCTTGCCCTTCCGGAACCCGGGGATCTTGGCGCTCTCCGCGAGGTCCGACATCGCATGCTCGACCGCGTGCTGGACCTGTGCGGGGTCGACATCGACCCGCAGGCGGATGCGGTTCTCGCCGAGCTCCTCGACGCTCGTCGTGCTCACGGAGCCATTCAACCAGCCGGGGATAGAGTCACGCGCGGATGGACCGGTACGACGTCGTCGTCGTCGGGGTCGGCGGAATGGGCAGCGCAGCGCTCTACCATCTCGCCCGCCGCGGGAAGCGCGTGCTCGGGCTCGAGCGCTTCGACGTCCCACACGAGCACGGCTCCTCGCACGGCCTGACGCGGATCATCCGCCTCGCGTACTTCGAGCACCCCGCCTACGTCCCGCTGATGCGCCGCGCGTACGAGCTCTGGCGCGAGCTCGAGAGCGAGGCGGGCGAGCAGCTCCTGCACGTGACGGGCATCGTCGAGGCCGGGGAGCGCATCTACGAGGGAACGCTCCGCGCCTGCCGCGAGCACGACCTGCCGCACGAGACGATCGACGGGCGCGAGGTCGGCCGCCGCTTCCCGGCGTACCGGCTTCCATCCGACCTGCCCGTCGTCTTCCAGCCCGACGGGGGGTTCGTGGTCCCCGAGCGCTGCATCGTCGCCCACGTCACCGGCGCCCTCGCCGCCGGCGCGGTGGTACGCGCGCGCGAGCGCGTCCTCGAGTGGGAGGACACCGGGACCAGCGTTCGCGTGACGACCGATCGAGGAGGGGTCGAGGCAGATCGCCTCGTTCTCACTGCGGGCGCGTGGTCGCAGGACGTCGCCCGACTCCCCGCGGGGCTCGTGCGCGGGGTCCGCCAAGCACTTGCCTGGTTGCAGCCCTCCGAGCCCACGTTGTTCGAGCCCGCACGCTTCCCCGTCTTCAACCTTGCCCTCGACGGCGAGCACTTCTACGGCTTTCCCGCGTTCGGCATCCCTGGGTTCAAGCTCGGCCGCTACGACCACTTCGGGGAGGGCGGCGACCCGGACGGGATCGCGCGCGAGCCGACGATCGACGACGAGCTGCCGCTGCGCGCGTTCGCGGAGCGCTACTTCCCGTCCGGCGCTGGGCCGGCGATCGCCTTGAAGACGTGCCTCTTCGAGCCCTCTCCCGACGAGCACTTCCTCATCGACCGCCACCCGGACGCGCCGCACGCCGTCCTCGGGGCGGGCTTCTCGGGCCACGGGTTCAAGTTCTGCTCGGTCGTCGGCGAGATCCTCGCCGACCTCGCGCTCGACCGCGACACACGCCACGACATCGGCTTCCTGCGGCTGAGCCGCTTCGACTGATGCGGGCGGGAGGACTCGAACCTCCAAGGGCCTCGCGGCCCAACGGGACCTAAACCCGTCGCGTCTGCCAGTTCCGCCACGCCCGCGGGGTGCTAAGTGTTGCGCAAGCCCGCGATCCGCTCACGCGGATCGCGGGCGCGCGAGAACCCCTGAAGGCGGCCGCTTCGCGGCCGCGGCGCGGGTTCTCCTCGGACGACTACGCGCTTCGAGCTGCTAGTAGCCGCGAACGAGCAGCGCGAACGTCTCGCGCACGCTCTCGGCCACCAGGCCGAGGAGGAAGACGATGACGAGAACGGCGGCGGCGCCGAGCGCCTCCCCGGTCGCCGACAGCACGAGGAGCGCGGTGAAGCTGCCGAGGACGAGGAAGGCCGTCGAGAAGGGCCGTCGGGTGTACGTGCCGAGCCCGAGCCCGACGAGGAACGCGGCGCCGAACACCACGATCCCGAGTGCCATGCCGGCGAGGGTAGGACCCGCGTCGGACGGCGCTGGACCGAATGGGGCGAAGCGGCGTTTTCCACCGATCTAGACTCGGCGCGATGGCGAATTTCCACCTCGGCTTCCGGCTCGACGCGTCGGGCGCACCGGGCGCCGACCGGATCGTCGTCGACTCGGGCGACCTGACGACGCACGGCGCCATCCTGGGGATGACGGGCTCGGGCAAGACCGGGCTCGGGATCGTGTTGATCGAGGAAGCCCTGCTCGCCGGCATCCCCTGCCTCGTGCTCGACCCGAAGGGCGACATGGGCAACCTCCTGCTCACGTTCCCCGATCTCGACGCGGCGAGCTTCAGGCCGTGGGTGAACGAGAACGACGCGCGCAGCGACGGCGTCTCACTCGACGAGTACGCGCAGCGCACGGCGACGATCTGGCGGAAGGGCCTCGAGGAGGCCGGCATCGGCGGCGAGCGCATCCGCGCGCTGCGTGAGGCAGCGGAGCTCGCGATCTACACCCCGGGCTCCGAGGCCGGGATCCCGCTCAACGTCGTGGGCTCGCTGGTGGCGCCGACCCTGTCGTGGGACACCGAGGCGGAGACGCTGCGGGACGAGATCGAGGGCACCGTGACGAGCCTGCTCGGGCTCGTCGGCATCGCGGGCGACCCGCTCTCGAGCCGCGAGCACGTGCTCCTCTCCAACCTCGTCGAGAACGCCTGGCGCGCGGGCCAGAGCCTCGACCTCGGCGCACTGATCGGCCAGGTTCAGTCGCCCCCGCTGCGCAAGCTCGGGGTATTCGAGATCGACGCGTTCTTCCCGCCCAAGGAGCGAACCGAGCTCGCGCTCAAGCTGAACGCGCTCGTCGCCTCACCCTCGTTCGCGGCCTGGGGCGCAGGCGAGGCGCTCGATCCGGCGACGCTCTTGCGCACCCCGGAGGGCAAGCCGCGCTGCGCGATCGTCTACCTGGCGCATCTCTCGGACTCGGAGCGCCAGTTCGTCGTCACGCTCCTCCTCTCGAAGCTCGTGACCTGGATGCGCGGCCAGCCCGGGACGTCGGACCTGCGCGCGCTAGCGTACATGGACGAGGTCTTCGGCTTCGTCCCGCCGACGGCGATGCCACCCGCGAAGAAGCCGATCCTCACGATCCTCAAGCAGGGTCGCGCGTTCGGCGTGGGCATGGTGCTCGCGACCCAGAACCCCGTCGACCTCGACTACAAGGCGATGGCGAACGCCGGGACGTGGCTCGTCGGCCGGCTCCAGACCGAGCGGGACAAGGCGCGCGTGCTCGAGGGCCTGCGCTCGGCCGCCGGCGGAGCCGACGTCGACGCGCTCGACGTCGCGATCGGCGGGCTCCAGAAGCGGCAGTTCCTACTCGTCAGCGCGAAGGGCTCCGCCCCGGCGCTCTTCGCGACCCGCTGGGCGATGTCGTACCTGCGCGGCCCGCTCACGAAGGACCAGATCGAGACGCTCGAGCAGCGCGCGCCGTCCGCCGAGTCGGAGGCCGCGCCGGTCGCGCCGGAGCCCGTCGCCCCGGCCGCCGACGAGAGCGCCGTCCACCCGGCGGTCGCGGACGGCGTCCCGGTCCGCTTCCTCGACCCGGCGGCGCCCTGGGCCGCCGAGGTCGGCGCGGCGCCCGCCGGAGGGCGTCTGCACGCGTACCTCGCCGCGCGCGTCTCGCTCCGCTTCGACGACGCGAAGGCCGACATCGACCACACCGAGGAGTGGGAGGCGCTGTACGGGCCGCTCGACGAGGGCCTCGACCTGGACAGCGAGACCCCGGTGGACTACGACGACCGCGACTTCCGCGCGGAGCCCCCGGCGAACGGCGGCTACGTGCTCCCGCAGGCCGCCGTCGCGGAGGTGAGATTCTTCCGCGACGCCACTTCGCAGATCGAGCGGCGGCTCGTCGAGAACCGGACGCTCGAGATCCAGCGCAACCGCTCGCTGAAGCTCTACTCCCGGCCCGGTGAGACCCCCGAGCAGTTCGCCGAGCGCTGCGACCAGGCGGCACAGGCGGAGGCGGACCGCGAGACGGCGAAGATCCGCGACCGCCTGGAGGCGAAGCGCGACCGGCTCGAGGGCGCTCTCGAGACGGCACGCCGACGTGTCGAGGAGCTCGACTCGAGCATGCAATCGCACCGGACCACCGAGCTCATCGCCGGGGCGGGATCGATCCTCGGCGCGCTCCTCGGCGGGAAGCGGAGCACGCGCTCGATCGCGAGCTCGGTCGGGAGCGCGGCCTCGCGGCGCGGCGTGAGCGCGCGTGCGGAGGAACGCAAGCGCACCGCGGAGGCGAAGGCGCAGCAGAAGGAAGACGAGCTGGCCGACCTCGAGCAGGAGCTGCTCGACGAGATCGCGGAGATCGACGCGCGGTGGCAGGAGACCGCCGCGGACGTCGAGACCGTCTCGATCCGGGCCGAGGCGGCCGACATCCGGGTCGCGCAGCTCACGCTGCTCTGGGTGCCGACCGCCTGAGCCTGCCTGCCCGCGCCGTTAGACGGTCGGCCGACCGGCCGTCGTCGGGATCTGGCCCGTCGGCGTCGCCTCGTCGACCGCACGCGGCAGCTCGCGGGAAAGCTCGTCCGCGACCTCGTCGGAGGACTTGCCCGACTCCTGCGCCATCCGGTCGATCTCGTCCTGTCCGAGCCCGCGCGTGACCTCGTCCTTCGTGATCTGCTCGTTCTGCCCGGTCCCGATCCACGACTCGACCTTCTCGCCGAGCCCCGACGACCGGAACTTCTCGACGAGACCGTTCAGGTCGTCGCCGTAC
>DASSCD010000019.1:0-4731 GCA_035698005.1 Gaiellaceae bacterium
GCCATCGCGACGAAGCCGCCGAAGGTGACGAAGTAGAGGAGCGCGAGCCGCCAGAGCTTCCACCCGGAACGGAGGACCTCGCCGTACCGAACGGGCGCCCCGCGGCGCGGCGGGTCCTCGGCGAGGCGGTAGAAGACGAGCGCCGTGGCGAGGAGCAGGACGGCGGCCGAGATTCCCAGAGTCTCGCGCCCGAAGGCGTCCACGATCGCAGGCGCGGAGAACGCCGCGATGGCCGTTCCGATGTTCCCCATCCCGTAGACGCCCAGGGCGAACCCCTGGCGCTCCTTCGGGTACCAGCCGGCGACGAACGGCACCCCGACCGCGAATGACGACCCGGCGATCCCGAGGAAGAACCCCACGACGATGAGCGCCGCGTATCCGTCCACGAAGCCGAAGGCCGCTGCCGGGAGCGCCGAGAGCCCCAGCACGAGGGGGAACATGAGACGCCCGCCGAGGCGATCGGTCAGCGCGCCGACGGGAATGCGCAGCAGCGAGCCGAGCACGACGGGCACCGCGGTCAGCGCGAGCGTCCGCGTGTCCGTGAGATCGAGGTCGTCCTGGAACTCCTTCGCGAGCGGCGAGATGAGGCTCCACCCGACGAACGCGACCGCGAACGCCACGGTGGCGAGCACGAGGTTCGTCGTCGCGGTGCGGGCGGCAGCCATCGGCATGTGCGCGCTGCGGTCGGCGCTAGCCTGCCACCTCGAGCGCCAGGGCGCGCGGGAAGAGGACGTTGTTCTCCTCGTGCACGTGGCGGTGTGTGTCCCGTTCGAGCGTCTCGAGCCGGCCGAGCAGCGCGCGGTACGAGTTGCATGCGTCCTCGGGCGGCGTGTACCCGCCGGTCAACGCGCGCAGCGCGCGCAGGCCGGTGGCGACCTCGTCGTGCTCGTGGAGCATCGCCTGGATGGGCGCGGCCACGGAGCGCGGGCCTGCAAGCTCCTCCCCCTCGGCGAGCGCGAGACACGCCGGGAAGAGGACGAGCTCCTCCTTCGCCATGTGGCCCGTGAGCTCGGCCGCGAGATCCGCGAATGTGGCCTGGACCTCGTACAGCTCGGGATGGGCATCCCCGTGCGCGCGGGCGACCTTGTCCGCCAGCGCGGACAGCGGCGGGAGCTCCTCGCGCAGGTAGCCGTGGTGGTGCTCGACGATGTGGCCGACGAGCTCGGCGACGGAAGCGGAGCTCCAGTCGACGTCGTCGACGCCGCCCGGGCCCGGGTCGGCGAGCGCGGTGACGACCTCCTCGAGCGGAAGGCCGCGCTCGGTGCACGCCTCCGCGAGCGGAACCCCGCCGCCGCAGCAGTAGTCGATGCCGAGTCGCTCGAAGACGCGGGCCCGAGCGGGGACGTCCAGGACGAGTGACGCGACGTGCGCGTCGGCGGAGATCGTGCTCAACGTGACTCCTTCCGAGGGTTGTGCGCGACGATAGAGCCGCCGCGCGCGCCGGAGTATCCGGGTCGGCACGGGGTTGGGTGCGGGTTTCCCGCAGCCCGAGACGCGTCCCGGACGGCGACCCGGGCGGGAGCCGCTACCCTCCGATCGTGCTCTTCACACGGAAGTCGATCGACATGCCGACGCCCGAAGAGGCTCCCCCCGGCCGCGACACGCCGGTCGCGACCCCCGGCAACCATCTCGTCCTCGGCACACCCATCACGCCGCCGTTCCCCGAGGACACGGAGCGGGCGATCTTCGGGATGGGCTGCTTCTGGGGCGCGGAGCGGCTGTTCTGGCAGGCGCCGCACGTGTACACGACCGCTGCGGGGTACGCAGGCGGGCTCACGCCGAACCCGACGTACCAGGAGGTCTGCTCCGGCCGGACGGCCCACGCCGAGGTCGTCCTCGCGGTGTTCGAGCCCGAGCGGACGAGCTATGAGGACATGCTCCGCATCTTCTGGGAGGGGCACGACCCGACCCAGGGCATGCGCCAGGGGAACGACGTCGGTAGCCAGTACCGCTCGGCGATCTACTGGACCACGGACGCCCAGCGGGAGGCGGCGCTCGCCTCGCGCGAGATGTTCCAGGAGCGGCTCTCGCAGGCCCGCTACGGCGAGATCACGACCGAGATCGCGGAGGCCGGGCCCTTCTACTACGCAGAGGAGTACCACCAGCAGTACCTCGCCGCGAACCCGAACGGTTATTGCGGCCTTGGCGGCACCGGCGTCACGTGCCCGATCGGCACGGGCGTCGCCTCGACGGCGTCCTGACGCGGGCTACACGGGCGGCAGGAACATCGCGTGCGTCGCCACCGTCCGGAAGCCCATCGCCTCGTACATCGCGACTGCCATGGGCGTCGACTGCAGGACGACGACGTCGCAGCCCCACGCCCGGCCGGCCTCGACCGCTGCCCACGTCGCGGCGCTGCCGACACCGCGCCGTCGAGCCGCGCGGACCGTGCCGACGCTGTAGACGCCGCTCGCGTCGCCCGTCCTGATCGCGAGAGAGGTCCCGACGGGATGCCCCGCGAGCGAGGCGACGCACATGCGGACGTCGGGATCGCCGAGGAGTGCCGGTGTGAAGACTCGTTCGGCGAGCTCGCGGGGCATCCCGAGGTCCACGGAGACGTCGATGAGCGCGTCCCGGCTCGCGCGCTCGACGGCGCGAACAGACACGTCCTCCGCAGACGCCGGCGCCTCCGGAACCGGGTGGAGGACCATGTTCGGAAAGGGCTCCGGAGCGAGGCGAAGCCCCGCCTCCAGCGGCACGTGCCCGAGCTCCTCGACGAGCGCGTCGGCGATCCAGGCGCGGTGCGGCACGCCGTGCTCGCGCACCCAGCGGAGCGCGTCCTCCAGCTCTGCGGCCGAGACCCGCTCGTCTACGACGCACCCGTTGAAGAGCGAGATCGGGTGCCCGGTCACGAAGGCGAACACGCCGCCCGAGCCCCGGACCTCTCCCTCGCCGTGCTCGACCAACTTCGCGAACGAGCCGAGGAAGTTGGCGGCCGCCGCGGCGGCGAGCTCGGCCTCGTCCATCGGTCAGGGCTCTGCCTCGACCTGCGCGGCGACGGCGCCCTTCGCCGGGCGGTCCGACGTCAGCCCCGCTCCTCCCGCGAGCCTCGCCGCGATGTAGACCGGGATGATCGAGACGACGATGACGAAGAGCGCGACGACGTTCACGATCGGCAGCTGCGCCGGCCGGGCGAGCGTCGCGAAGATCCAGATCGGCAGCGTCTGCTGCGCGCCGGCGGTGAAGATCGTGACGACGACCTCGTCGAACGAGAGCGCGAAGGCGAGCAGCGCCCCGGCGAGGAGCGCCGTTCGGAGCTGCGGGAACATCACGTAGCGGAAGGTCTGCCAGCTGTCCGCGCCGAGGTCGGCCGAGGCCTCGTCGAGCGAGCCAGTCGTCCTCCGCATCCGGGCGATCACGTTGTTGTAGACGACGACTACGCAGAAGGTCGCATGGCCGATCACGATCGTCGCCAGGCCGAAGCTCACGCCGAGCGGCCCGAGCACGTCGAGGATCGTCGCCTGCAGCGCGAGCCCGGTGACGATCCCCGGGAGCGCGATCGGCAGGACCACGGCGAAGGTGATCACCTCGCGGCCGAAGAAGCGGTAGCGCGAGACGGCCATCGACGCGAGCGTCCCGAGCACGAGGGCGACGGTGGTCGCCCCGAGCGCGGCGAGGAGCGAGAGGCGGAACGCGTCCCGCGCGTCCTCGTTGTGGAACGCGACCGAGAACCACTTGGTGCTGTAGTTCTCGATCGGCCACGCCTGGGTGACGTTCTGGTTGAAGGCGTAGAGCGCGATGACGAGGAGCGGCGCGTAGATGAAGGCGAGCGTGACGAGCGCTCCACCACGGAGTAGAAAACGGGTGAGACGCGACTCGACCACGGCTCAGAGGGACTCGAACGCCCGCAGCTTCCGGGCGACGAGCAGGTAGAGGACGATCACGACGATCGGGACCATCGCGAACGCCGCGGCGGTCGGCAGCGCCTGGCCCCGGATGTTGTAGATCACCGTCCCGATGAACTGCTCGCTCGTGATCAAACCGGGCGCGATGTAGTCGCCGAGCGTGAGCGAGAAGGTGAAGATCGAGCCGGCGACGACCGCCGGGAACGCGAGCGGAAAGATCACGCGCGTGAAGGTGGTGAGCGAGCGGGCGCCGAGGTCGGTCGAGGCCTCGAGCAGCGACTCCGGGATGCGCTCGAGCCCGGCGTAGACCGGGAGGATCATGAACGGCAGCCACAGGTACGTGAAGACGAGCCACAGGCCGACGGTCGAGTAGCCGTCGAACGACAGGCCGAGGGGCTCGAGCACCCAGTTGATGATGCCTCCGTCGGAGAGGATCGAGCGCCAGGCGATGACCTTCACCAGGTAGCTGGCCCACAGCGGCATCAGGATCGCGACGACGAGCAGGCTCCTGGTCCTGGGCGAGGCGATTCGCGCCATGTAGTAGGCGATCGGGAACGCGAGCACGATGTCCGCGAGGGTCACGAGCAGCGCCATCTGGATCGTCCGCCAGGCGACGTCCCGGTAGACGGGCCGCTCGATGATCGTCTGGAAGTTCTCCAGCGTCGGCGTGCGGATGATCTCGGCCGTGAACGGGTCCGTGTCCCAGAACGCGGACACGAGCAGGACGACGAGCGAGCCGAAGTACACGACGACGAGCCACGCGACCGGGAGCGCGAGAAGCACGCCGAGCCGCGTGCGCGGATGGCGGAAGAAGAACGTCGAGAGACGCCGCCCCGGGCCTACCCGGGGCGGCGTCTCGGAGTGCTGGACCGAGGTCATCCGGTCC
>DASSCD010000020.1:0-2950 GCA_035698005.1 Gaiellaceae bacterium
GGTCGGCGGCGTCGTCACCGACCTCGAGGGGCGGAGCGACGTGCCCGGCCTGTACGCCGCGGGCGAGTGCGCCGCGACCGGGGTTCATGGCGCGAACCGGCTCGCCTCCAACTCGCTGCTCGAGTGCCTGGTGTTCGGTCGGCGGGCCGCGCACGCGGCTCTCGACGACGCCGCGCCGGCGAGCTCGGTCGTCGACCCGCCCGCGTCCTCCCGCGGCACCGAGCCCGTCACCGATGCCCTGCGGCACGCGTTGTGGGCCGACTGCGGCCTCGTTCGGGACGCCGCGGGGCTCGAGCGCCTGCTGGCCGCGCCTCATCTGCTCGTCCGGCTGATCGCCGAGAGCGCGCTCGTCCGCGAGGAGAGCAGGGGCTCGCACTTCCGCGCCGACTTCCCCGCCACGAGCGACGCGTTCGAGCGTCACGTGGTCCTGCGCCCCGGAGTGGAGCCGGCCCTGGAGCGATGGCGGTAGCGACCGACACCCTGGAACGCATCGCGCTCGCGGCGCTCGCCGAGGACGTCGGGGAGGGCGACGTCACCACCGAGGCCACGGTCGATGCTCTTGCGACCGGGAGCGCCGACGTCGTCGTCAAGGAGCCCGGCGTCGTCTGCGGGCTCGACGTCGCCCAGGCGGTGTTCCTTGCAGTCGACCCCGAGCTTCGCTTCGAGCGGCTCGTCGACGACGGGGCGGTCGTGGCGGCAGGCGCCCCCGTCGCTCGCGTGGAAGGTCCGGAGCGCGCGATCCTCACCGGCGAGCGCACGGCCTTGAACTTCCTCGCGCGGCTCTCCGGGATCGCGACGCTGACCCGCCGCTACGTCGACGCGGTCGAGGGCACGGGCGCCGCGATCCTCGACACGCGCAAGACTACGCCGGGGCTGCGCGCCCTCGAGAAGCACGCGGTCGCCTGCGGCGGCGGCCGCAACCACCGCTTCGGGCTCGACGACGGCGTGCTCGTCAAGGACAACCACCTCCGCGCCGCGGGGTCGGTCGCGACCGCGGTCGAGCGGCTGCGGGCCGCCACCTCACTGCCGATCGAGGTCGAGTGCGACACGCTCGAGCAGGTGGCGGAGGCGCTCGCGGCGGGCGCCGACGCGATCCTGCTCGACAACATGACGACTGACCGTCTGCGGGACGCCGTCGCGCTCGTCGGCGGCCGCGCGCGCCTCGAGGCCTCCGGCGGCGTCACGCTCGAGAACGTCCGCGCCGTGGCCGAGACCGGGGTCGACGAGATCTCGGTCGGCGCGCTCACGCACTCCGCGCGTTCCCTCGACGTCTCACTGGAGCTCACATGACGACCTTGGAGATCTCGACGATGCACGAGGAGATCCGCGCGCTCGCACAGGAGCGCGGGGCGGTGATCCTCGCCCACAACTACCAGGTGCCGGAGGTGCAGGACGTCGCGGACTTCGTCGGCGACTCCCTCGGCCTCTCGCGCGAGGCCGCGTCGACCGACGCCGACTCGATCGTCTTCTGCGGCGTGCACTTCATGGCCGAGACGGCGGCGATCCTGTCGCCCGAGAAAACCGTCCTCATCCCCGACCTCGACGCGGGCTGCTCGCTCGCGGCCTCGATCACCGCAGACCAGCTTCGGGCCTGGAAGGCGGAGAACCCGGGCGCGGTCGTCGTCTCGTACGTGAACACGACGGCGGAGGTGAAGGCCGAGAGCGACTACTGCTGCACGTCCGGCAACGCGAAGGCCGTGATCGAGTCGATCCCCGAGGACACCGAGATCCTGTTCCTGCCGGACATGTACCTCGGGCTCTGGCTCGAGAAGGTCACCGGCCGCACGCTCCGGATCTGGATGGGCGAGTGCCACGTCCACGCGGGGATCCGCCCGCGCGACATCGAGCGCTGGCAGGAGGAGGCACCGGACGCCGAGCTCCTCGTCCACCCGGAGTGCGGCTGCGCGAGCCAGTGCATGGCCTTCGGCAACGGCCGCACGCACATCCTCTCGACCGAGGGGATGATCGACTTCGCCCGCACGTCGCCCAAGGAGCGGTTCCTCGTCGCGACCGAGACGGGGATCATCCACCGCCTGAACAAGGAGGCGCCCGAGAAGCGCTTCGAGGCGGTCTCGGAGAAGGCGATCTGCCGCTACATGAAGATGATCACGCTCGAGAAGCTCCGCGACTCGCTGCGCGACTGGAAGCACGTCGTCACCGTGCCCCCGGACGTCGCCGAGCGGGCGCGCGGCGCCATCGACCGCATGGTCGCCGTCGGCTGAGCGTCGTCTCGGAGGCTACGCCGAGGTGAGAGAGAGCGACCGCGGACTGCGGCGTCCGTCCCCGTCAGGCGACGCGCACGGAGTGGACGGGCGGGAGGTTCGTCGCCGCGGTGAACCAGGTCGCGCCGGCGTCGCCGCTGCCGAAGACGTCGCCCGACGTCGCGCCGAAGTAGAGGCCCATCGTCCTGCCGGCGCCCTCGCGGTCCAGCGCCTGCCGCAGGACCGTGAGGTAGGCGTCCTGCGCGGGGAGCCCCTGGCCGCGCGCGTCCCAGCTCGCTCCCGCGTCGCGGGTCTCGTACACCCGGACGCGCCCGTCCGGCGTGACGCGGTCGATGTCGGCGGTCAGCGGGATGACGTACGCGCTGTCGGGGTCCTCCGGATCGATCACCAGCGGGAAGCCGAAGTCGGACGGGAGGCCGGTGTCGGTCCCGATGTCGATCCAGGTCTCGCCCGCGTCGTCCGAGCGGTACACGCCTCCGTGGAACTGCAGGAAGAGGCGCTCGGGGCGCGCCGGGTGGCGGTGCATGTTGTGGACGCAGAGCGTCAGCGTGCCCTCGCGCGACTCCTCGGGCACGTAGCGCGCGACGAGGCCCTCGTTGCCGTGGCGCCACGTCTTGCCGGCGTCGTCCGAGAGCCACACACCGACGGCGGAGATCCCCAACGCGAGTCGCGACGGATCGCCCGGCCAGGTGGCGATCGAGTGCAGGCACATCCCACCGCCGCCGGGG
>DASSCD010000021.1:0-3257 GCA_035698005.1 Gaiellaceae bacterium
GCGCGCTCGAGGCGGGCGACGCGGGCAGGCTCCGCGTCGGGACGTTCCAGAGCGTGGGGACCCGCGTGCTGCCGTCGCTCCTGCGCCGCTTCTCCGAGACCCACCCGAACGTCGAGATCGTCCTCCGCGAGTCCGTCGACGAGGCGGAGCTCCTGCAGATGATCGAGCGCGGCGAGCTCGACCTCACGTTCTGGACGCTGCCCGTCGCCGCCGGCCCGTACGAGTCGGTCGAGCTGCTGCACGACCCGTACGTCCTGCTCGTCCCCGCAGGCTCGCCGCTCGCCGCCCTGAAGCGGCCTCCCTCGCTGAAGGAGATTGCCCTCCAGCCGCTCATCGGGTTCAACCAGTGCAGCGCCATGGAGCACGTGGAGAAGCAGCTCGGCTCAAGCGGCCGGGCACCGACGTTCGTGTTCCGCTCCGACAACAACGGGACGGTGCAGGGTCTCGTCGGGGCGGGCGTCGGCGTCAGCGTCGCACCCCTCCTGACCGTGGACGCGGAGGACGGGAGCGTCGAGCTCGTCCACCTCCAGGGCCGCATCCCGCCGCGCGTGATCGGGCTCGTGTGGCACGCCGACCGGCACCGCAGCCCCGCGGCCGAGGCGTTCGTGGACACGGCGATCGCGGTCTGCCGCGAGCTCGGCGGCGAGCTCGCCGCCGCCTGAGCCGACCTACACGAACGATCCCTCTTTGCGCGGCGACCCGGCCGCGATAGCGGCCGGCTTCAGCGGTTCTCGCGATCGGGCGTCCGCGAGAGCGGATGCCCGATCTGCGGATAGGCGTTAGCCGATCTCGAGAGTGCGGACGACTCCGATCTGCGGACTACGCGAACCGCTCGAACTCTTCGGGCTGCTCGAGCGGCTCGGGGCCGATGCCCGCGACGACGGTCTCCTGCGACCGCTCGTGCAGGCGCTCGCGCCCGCGCTTCACCGCGGTCAGGAACTTGTCCAGGTTGACCTCGAGCGTCGAGAGGATCGAGTCGGCCCAGTCCTCCATCTCGAGCCGCGTCTCACGCGCCTTCCTGCGCGCGTCGTCGACGATGTCCTCGGCCTGGTTCTCCGCGATCTTCACGATCTCGGTCTGGGAGGCCTCGCGCACGGCCTGCTCGCGAGCCTCCTGGACGATCCGGTCGCCCTCCCGCTTCGCCTCCGCGAGCATCTCCTGACGCTCCTTGACGATCCAGCGCGCCTGCTTGATCTCCTCCGGGATGGTCGCCCGCATCTGGTCGAGGATCTCGTAGATCTCCTCGCGATCGAGGCGCACCTGGTCGGTCAGGGGGACGGCCTTCGCGTTGTGCACGAGGTCGTCGAGCTTGTCGATGAGCACGAGTACGTCCATGGGTCGGAAAGTCTACTCCTGGGGTGAGACGGGGGAGCCTCGTCCCTGCGCAAGATCGAGATCCGCGCGCGCGGATCTCGATCGCGCGGAAACCCGAATACGATCGCTCCTCACCCCTCGCGTGCGCGGGAGCAACCTCACTCCTGAGGTGAGACAGGGGCTCCCGGACGCCCATCGGGATAGAGCTCCGAGAAGCGCAGCGCGACCGCCCTCGGCACGAGCTCGTCGACCTTGCCGCCGAACGAGGCGATCTCCTTCACGCCGCTCGAGGAGACGAAGCTGTACTGCGGGCTCGACATCACGTAGACGGTCTCGATCTCCGGGGCGAGCACGCGGTTCAGGTGGTTCATCTGGAACTCCCACTCGAAGTCCGAGATGACGCGGAGCCCTTTCACCATCGTCTTCGCGTCGTGCTTGCGGGCGAACTCGACGACGAGCTCCGAGAAGACGTCGACGACGACGTTCTCGCACGCTGCGAGGGCGTCCTCGAGGAACGCGACGCGCTCCTCGACCGGAAACAGGGTCTGCTTGTGCTGTGGGCTCTGGACGACACCGACGACGACGCGGTCGAAGATCGACGCCGCACGGCGGATCACGTCGACGTGGCCGTTCGTGACCGGGTCGTAGCTCCCTGGGCAGATCGCGGTTATCACCGTGAGAACACCGTGATGCGTGCGGAACCGTAGCGGCGGCTCGTGACGAGGTCGAGAGGAAGCTCGGGCTCGACCTTCGCCGCGGTCTCGACGACGACGAGCCCGTCGTCGGCGAGCAGTCCGCCGAGAGTCGCGCCGAGCGGCGCCTCGTAGCGCTCCCAGTGGTCGTAGGGCGCGTCGACGAGGACGAGGTCGTAGACGTGCCTGCGAGCGACCTCCTCGCGCGCCGCGCGGAGGACGTCGAGACAGAGGACGACCGCGCCGGTCAGCCGGAGCTTCTCGAGGTTCCGCTCGATGACGCGGCACGCTTCGCGGTCGCGTTCGACGAAGACGCAGCGCGCGGCTCCCCGCGAGAGCGCCTCGAGGCCCATCGCGCCCGACCCGGCGAAGAGATCGAGCACGCGCGCGCCCTCGATCGGTCCCACGATCGCGAATGCCGACTCGCGCACGCGGTCGCCGGTCGGCCGCGTTACGACGCCCTTGGGCGCAGCGATCCCATGCCCCTTGCGCGAGCCGGCGACGATGCGCACGGCTAGGACTCGCCCAGATGCTCGGCGTCGCCGAGCAGGCGGTCGACCTCGTCCGCGAGCAGGCCCACGTCCTCGACGGAGCGAGCAAGCTCACGCGCCTGCTCGAGCAGCTCGCGGTCCTGCCGGAGACGCACGAAGCGGAGATCGGACAGCCCCGACTGGCGCGCGCCGAGCAGCTGCCCCTCGCCGCGGATCTCGAGGTCGCGCTCGGCGAGCTCGAAGCCGTCGGTCGTCGAGACGAGCGCCTCGAGCCGCTCGACCGCCCCCTCGGTCAGCTCCTCGCGCGGTCGCGAGACGAGCAGGCAGTAGGACTGCTGGGCGCCGCGGCCGACCCTCCCGCGGAGCTGGTGCAGCTGCGCGAGTCCGAACCGGTCCGCCTCCTGGACGATCATGATCGTCGCGTTCGGGACGTCGACCCCGACCTCGATCACCGTCGTCGCCACGAGGACGTCCAGCTCGCCGCCCTTGAACCTCGCCATCAGCTCGCGGCGCTCTGCGGTCTTCAGGCGCCCGTGGACGCAGCCGACGCGGTAGCCGGCGAGCTCGGCGCCCCGCAGCCGCTCGGCCTCCGCCTCCGCCGCACGCGCGACCTTCGTCTCCGACTCCTCGACGAGCGGGCACACGACGTAGGCCTGCCTCCCCTCGTCGAGGTGCCGCCGGAGGCGCCGGTAGGCCTCGGAGCTCCGGTCCTCGGTCACCCACCCGGTGACGATCGGCTTGCGGTCGGCCGGAGGGAGGG
>DASSCD010000022.1:0-6975 GCA_035698005.1 Gaiellaceae bacterium
CCGTGAGCTCGTCCCCCTCCGGCACGGTCACGTTCCTGCTCGCGGACGTCGAGGGCTCGTCGGCCCTGCAGAGCGACGAGCGCGTCGACTACCCGGTCGTCATCGGCCGGATCCGGAGCATCCTGCGCCAGGCCGTCGACAAGAACGCGGGCCACGAGGTCGACGCGGTCGGCGACGAGCTGCTCGCGGCGTTCTCCGACGCGAGCCGCGCAGTGACTGCCGCCTTCGACGCCCAGCGCGCGATGCGCGACGCCGACTGGCCCGAGTTCCTGAGCGCGCGCATCCGGATCGGCCTCCACACCGGGACCCCTTCGATCGGCGTCGAGGGGTACACCGGCATCGACCTCGTCCGCGTGTCGCGCATCGCGAACGCCGGCCACGGAGGCCAGATCCTCGCCTCGGCGGCGACCATGGAGGGGGTCGAGAGCGTCCCGACGAGGGACCTCGGAGAGCAGCGCCTGGAGCGTCTCCCCGAGCCCGAGCATCTCTTCCAGCTGCTCGCCGACGACCTCGCGCAAGACTTCCCACCGCTCCGCAACACGAGCGCGACCGTGGGGAAGTCGATCCGTGTCGTCCTCGCCGACGACTCCGTGCTCCTCCGCGAGGGGGTTGCGCTCCTCCTCAGCGAGTCCGGGTTCGACGTCGTCGCGCAGTCCGGTGACGCCGAGGACCTGCTGCGCCACGTCGGCATGCACAAGCCCGACGTCGCGATCGTGGACATCCGGATGCCCCCGACGCACACCGACGAAGGGCTCCGCGCCGCGCGCGAGATCCGGGAGCGCTTCCCGGACACCGGCGTGCTCGTGCTCTCGCAGTACGTGGAGTCCGGGTACGCGCTCGACCTCCTCTCGGAGAGCGCCGAGGGGGTCGGCTACCTGCTGAAGGACCGCGTCTCGGACGTCGAGCAGTTCGCGGAGTCCGTGCGCCGCGTCGCAGAGGGCGGCTCGGCGCTCGACCCGGCCGTCGTCAGCCAGCTCATCGGCAGGCAGCGGACGGACGACCCGCTCGACGAGCTGACGCCGCGCGAGCGCGAAGTGCTCGAGCTCATGGCCGAGGGTCGCTCGAACCAGGCGATCGCGGACCGGCTCTTCGTCACGCTCCGCGCGGTCGAGAAGCACGTGACGAGCATCTTCTCGAAGCTCGACCTGCCCGCCAGCACGGACGACCACCGCCGCGTGCTGGCCGTGCTGATGTTCCTGCGTTAGAGCAATCTCGACGTTCGCCTGACGCAGCGACCCGGCCGTGACGCGGCCGGCTCAAGGGGGTGTCCGCGCGCCGGGATTCGCGCTCGCGAGTCCCGGCTCTGCGGATGAGTAGGTGCGGACTTCCGCACCTCGAAACGCCTGGTCGCCGCACTGTGCGCCGATCCCTCGGGTGCGAGCCTGGGATCCATCGATAGCGACCCAGGAAAGGATCCGAGATGTCACCCCTGAAGCACTCGAGAAACGTCGCGGCCCGAATGGGTCGCTGGAGCGCGAGCCACCGGAAGACCGCGATCTTCGGCTGGTTGGCGTTCGTCGTCGCCGCCTTCGCGATCGGGATGGCGATCCCGATGCAGAAGATCGACGAGGCGGACTGGAACGTCGGCGAGGCCCGCAAGGGCGATCACATCATCCGCGACGGCGGGTTCGCGCTCGACGAGCAGTCCGAGTTCGTGCTCGTCCAGTCGGACACGAGGACCGTCGACGATCCCGCGTTCCAAGCGGTGATCGGAGACGCCGTCGCCACGCTCCGCGGGTTCGACCAGGTGGAGAAGCTCCGCTCTCCGCTCGCGGCGGGCAACGAGGGCCAGATCTCGAGGGACCGCCACTCGGCGCTGATCCAGTTCAGCCCGGAGGGCTCCTACGACGAGGCCGTCACCTACATCGACTCGATCACCGCGGCGACGGAGGAGGTGCAAAGCCGGAACCCCGACTACTACGTCGGCCAGGCGGGCTCCACCTCGACGGGCAAGGCGCTCGAGGAGATGTTCGGCTCCCAGCTCGCGCTGGCCGGCCTCCTCTCGATCCCGCTGACCCTCGGGATCCTGTTGCTCGTCTTCGGCTCCGTCGTCGGAGCGACCATCCCCCTCCTGCTCGCGCTCACCTCGGTGCTCGCGACGATGGGGCTCGTCGCGCTGCCGAGCCAGATCGTGCCGATGGACGAGTCGATCGCGGAGGTCATCCTCCTCATCGGGCTCGCGGTCGGCGTCGACTACTCGCTCTTCTACATCCGCCGCGAGCGTGACGAGCGGCGCGCCGGACGGAGCGAGTCGGCGGCGCTCGAGGCAGCGGCGGCGACGTCCGGCCGGGCAGTGCTCATCTCCGGGGTCACGGTGATGATCGCGATGGCCGGGATGTTCTTCTCCGGCGACAAGACGTTCATGTCGTTCGCGATCGGGACGATGCTGGTCGTCGCCGTCGCGATGGTCGGCTCGCTGACCGTCCTCCCGGCGATGCTGTCCTGGCTCGGCGACCGCGTCGACAAGGTGCGTGTCCCGCTCGTCTGGCGCCTGCGGCGCAGCGACGGCGAAGGCCGGGTGTGGGGCGCGATCCTCGACCGCGTGCTCCGCAGGCCGGTGCTCTCGGTGGCCGCAGCCACGGCCGCGCTCGTGGTGCTCGCCGTCCCGGCCCTGAGCCTCAACCCCGCGATCTCCGGCCTCGACGCCCTACCCGCGTCGCTCGAGGAGATCCAGTCGTACAACAAGGTGAACGACGCCTTCCCGGGCGGGGCGCTCCCCGCGGTCGTCGCGATCTCGGGCGACACGTCCGATCCCGAGCTTCAGGCGGCAGTCGCCGAGTTGCAGGAGCAGGCGCTCGCCACCGGCCGGGCCCTCGAGCCGATCCACGTCGAGGTCGCTCCCGGCGGCAAGGCGATGCAAGTGCAGATCCCGCTCGTCGGGAAGGGAACCGACGCGGAGTCGAACGCGGCCCTTGCGATGCTCCGCGAGGACGTCATCCCGGCGACGCTGGGCACCGTCTCGGGCATCGACTACGCCGTGACCGGTGACACCGCGGCCTCGAAGGACTGGAACGACGCGATCACGGCATCCGTGCCAATCGTGTTCGGGTTCGTTCTCGCGTTCGCGTTCCTGCTCCTGCTGGCCACGTTCCGGAGCATCGTCATCCCGGCGAAGGCGATCGCGATGAACCTGCTCTCGGTCGCGGCCGCGTACGGCGTCGTCGTGGCCGTCTTCCAGTGGGGCTGGGGCGAGGGCATGCTCGACTTCAACTCGAACGGGGGCGTTGCGGCCTGGCTGCCGATGTTCCTGTTCGTGATCCTCTTCGGCCTCTCGATGGACTACCACGTGTTCATCTTGAGCCGCGTCCGCGAGTACTACGATCGTGGCCTCGACACCGAGCACGCGGTGGCGAAGGGGATCAAGTCGACGGCGGGCGTCGTCACGAGCGCAGCGGTCGTCATGGTGCTCGTCTTCGGCGTCTTCGCACTGATGCCGATCATCGACATGAAGGAGATGGGCGTCGGCCTCGCGGCGGCGATCCTCATCGACGCCACGATCGTGCGGGCCGTCCTCCTGCCCGCGACGATGAAGCTCCTGGGCAAGTGGAACTGGTACCTGCCGACCTGGCTCGAGTGGCTTCCGCGTCTCGAGCACGACCGCTCCCCCGAGCCGGCTCCCCAGCCCGCCTCGTAGAGCTCCCTACCCCACCCCCAGGGAGAGCCCCGGCCGCCGCGGCAAGCGGCGGCCGGGGCGTGCTCAGCCCTCCCCGCGACGGAGTCGCTCGAGCCGCTCGCGGGTCTCCGGGTCGAGGCGGTCGCCGACGCGGCCGCCCGCCCCCGTCTGCTCCTGCTCCGTGTGTCGAGCCGGCTCGAGCTCGGCGAGAAAGGCACGCGAGCCGCGCTTGCGCACCTCCTGGCCGGTCGTGCCGCGGACGGCGCGGTCGGAGGTCACGACGAGCACGGACTCGGTGTTGCGGTTCTCGGCCGCGAGACGCTCGAGGAGGTCGTCCGCATGGGCGGCGTACCTGACGGCGAGCGGCCCGAGATCGCGATCGGCGCCGTAGCCGTCGAAGACGACGACGCCGCGAACGCCTCGGTGCGCGACGAAGCTCGCGAGCAGGTCGACGAGCTCGGCGGGATCGGTGAGCTTCCCCGCGTGGAGCAGGTTGTAGCCGTCGAAGAGGTACAGCGTCGGCTCGGGCATCAGCTGCGCTCGCTCGTCCCGCGCTGGCGTCGCGCCTCGAACAAGAGCACCGCGGCCGCGACGCTGACGTTGAGCGAGCCGACCTTTCCGGCGAGGGGGATCGCGACCGTCGCGTCACACGTCCGCCGCACGAGCGGGCGGACGCCCTTCCCCTCGGCGCCGAGGACGAGGGCCACCCCGCCCGCGAGGTCGGCGTCCCACATCGCCAGCGAGCCCTCGGAGTCCGCCGCGTACGCCCACAGGCTCGGCCCCTTCACCTCGGCGAGGTAGCGCGCGAGGTTCTGGACGACGGCGATCGGGACGTGCTCGACCGCGCCCGCCGACGCACGGCAGACGGACGGGGTCACGCGGACGGCCCCGTGCGCGGGAATGACCACCGCGGTGGCGCCGGCTCCCTCCACGGTGCGGACGACGGCCCCGAGGTTGTGCGGGTCGGTGACCTGGTCGAGGCAGACGAGGAGCGGGCTCTCGCCGGCGGCGAGTCCGTAGGCGTCGGCGTAGCGGTACGGCTCGCACCAGACGACGACGCCCTGGTGGTCGCGCGTGCCCGCGGCCTCGCTGAGCGCGCGCTCCGGCTTCACGTGGGGCTTCGGGCCTGCCTCGAGCCAGGGAATCTGCGCCGCCGCGCGCTCCGTCACCCAGGTCTCGAGCGCCTCGCGCGGCCCGCGGTAGAGCTCCCGGACCGGCCGACGCCCATAGACGAGCTCGCGCGTCACCGCCGCGGGACGAGCCGGTAGCCGCCGTTCTCGTCGCGCGCCTCCCAGCCTGAAGCCTCGAGCTCGGCTCGCAGGCGGTCGGCCTCCTCGAAGTCGCGCGCCGTGCGTGCAGCCTGCCGGCGCTCGGCGAGCTCGACGACCTCCTCGGGCGCGCTCTCGTCGGCCGCGAGCGACTCGAGCCCGAAGACGGCGAGCGCGCGACGGAGCAGCTCGTGGTCGCGCCAGTCGTGCATCACCGCGAGCGCGGCGGGCGTCGAGAAGTCCTCGTCGAGAGCCTCCGCGAACCGCTCCCAGGCGCCCTCGGGCGCCGGCGCGGACGGGTTCCGGAACACGTCCCGGAAGCCCTCGGCGCGCGCGGCGGCGGCCTCGAGCGTCCGATCCGAGTACTCGAGGGGCTTGCGCCAGTGACCCGTGAGGAAGAAGACGAGCAGCGTCTCCCGGCCCCAGCGGTCGAGCGCGGCCTGCAGCGACACGTCGTTCCCGACGGACTTGTGCATCTCCTCGCCCGAGAAGGTGAGCATCCCGTTGTGCATCCACAGCTGCGCGAACGGGCGCCCGAGCGCGCGCGACTGGGCGATCTCGTTCTCGTGGTGCGGGAAGACGAGGTCGAGGCCACCGCCGTGGATCTCGAACTCCGGGCCGAGGTGCTTCTCCGACATGACCGAGCACTCGATGTGCCAGCCCGGCCGCCCGCGCCCCCAGGGCGACTCCCAGGACGTGTCCTCGCCGGGCTTCGTCGCCTTCCAGAGCGCGAAGTCGCGCGGGTCCTCCTTACGCGTGTTCGGCTCCTGCTCCTCGACCTGGTCGAGCCGCTGCCCGCTGAGACGCCCGTACTCGGGGTAGCGCGTGACGCGGAAGTAGACGTCGCCGTCGGACGCGTACGCGAAGCCGCGCTCGACGAGCTCCTCGATCATCGCGATCTGCTCGCCGACGGTCTCGACGGCGGTCGGCTCGACGTCGGGGCGTCCGAGGCCAAGCCTGTCGGTGTCCTCGACGTACCAGCGCGAGGCGTCAGCCGCGAGCTGCGCGCTCGCGCCGGGAGCCGCGTCGTAGATCTTGTCGTTGATGTCGGTGATGTTGATCACGAGCTTGGCCTCGTATCCCGTCGCGGCGAGCCAGCGTCGCAGCCACATGGCGACGACGAAGGGGACGGCATTGCCGACGTGGATGCGCTGGTAGACGGTCGGCCCGCACGAGTACATGCGGATCGGCCCCGGCGGGGCCGGCAGCTCGACGAGACCGCGCGTGAACGTGTCGTACAGGCGCACCGATCGATCGTACTCAGGCGCCTGCGCGGGCGAGCGCCTCGCCTCTCGGGAGGGCGGCGAGCACCGCCCAGAGCTCCGGGCCGGCCGCTGCGCCCGTGAGCGCGAGGCGGAGGGAGCGGAGGTCTCCGCCCACCGCCTTCAGCTCCCGCAGGATGGCGCGGGCGCCGTCGGCGTCGAGCCGGTCAGGCGCTGCGGAGCGGAGCTCGGCGAAGCGCGCGAGGGTCGCGCTCGCGCTTTCGGGAAGCTCCGCCGGCGCGGGGTCGAGCACGAGCGCTGCGTACGCGCGCGCCTCGACGAGCGTGCGGGCGCCGCGCAGCGCGGGGACGACGTCGAGCGGGGCTCCGGCTGCGGCCGCCAGCTCCTCGTCCGGCAGCGCCGCGATCGCGTCTATCGCGAGCCGCCGCAGCCGCGCGAGGTCGAGCTGGACGTCGTGCTCGGGCAGATCGAGCTCGTCGAGGTACGCGCGCACCGCGACCGCAGGCAGCCCCTCGTCGCGGAGCTCTGCGACCGACGAGTGGCCGTCGCGCTTCGAGAGCTTCTTCCCATCCGGGCCGAGGACGAGCCCGTGGTGGATCACCTCCGGGAGCTCGCCGCCGAGCGTGCGGGCGATCCGCTGCTGCACCTCGAGGTTCGACCGGTGATCCGAGCCACGGATCACGTGGGTGATCCGGAGGTCGAGGTCGTCGACCACAGAGGCGAGCTGGTAGGTCGCCGTCCCGTCGGCGCGCACGAGCGTGGTCGAGCCCAGCCGCACGGCCCCCTCCTCGTCGCGCTCCGCGCCGCCGGAGGCGAGTGCGCGCTCAGCGGCCCCGGCGTACAGGGCCGCCCGTTGGCTCTGCCTGACGGG
>DASSCD010000023.1:0-10513 GCA_035698005.1 Gaiellaceae bacterium
GACCCGGTCCGCGAGCACCTCGGCCTCGGCGAGGTCGTGCGTGCAGAGAAGGATCGTCGAGTCGTGGCTCGTCCGGATCTCCCTGATGAAGTCCTGCACCTCCAGCTTCGAGCGCGGGTCGAGCCCGGTCGTCGGCTCGTCGAGCAGCAGCACGACCGGCGACGTGAGGAGCGCCCGGGCGAGCGCGACCTTCTGCTGCATGCCGCGGGAGAGGTTCTCCATGGACTCGTCGCGCCGGTCCTCGGGGAACCCGACCCGCCCGAGGATCTCCGGGATCCGGTCGCGCGTCTGGGCCGACGTCATGCCGTAGTAACGCGCGGCGTAGCTCAGGTTCTCGACCGCGGACATCTTCTTGAAGAAGGACGCCTCGACGGACACCCGGTTCACGAGCCGCCGCACCGGCCGGTGGTCGCGCACGACGTCGTTCCCGAAGATCTCGGCCGAGCCTCCGTCGGGCAGCAGGAGGGTCGAGAGCAGGCGGACGAGCGTCGACTTCCCCGACCCGTTCTGGCCGAGGATGGCAACCGTCTCGCCCCGCTCGATCGTGAACGTCACATCCTCCAGGGCGACGCGCTTCTTCCGGCCGAAGCGGCCCTTCTTGCGGTCGCGGAGCGTGAACTCCTTGCGGAGCTCCCGTACGTCGACCGCGTGCTGCTGCGAACGGTGACGCACGGCCTCGATGGGTACTGCCTCCTGCACTCCGGTCATCTGATGCTCCTTCGAAGAACTGCGTAGCGAGAAACGGGCAAGCACGAACCAGGCCCTAACGGAGGGCCACGGCAACGGGTATCTCAGCTACTGGCGAGGCGCATCAAGCCGCGCACGATAGCACCAGCGCCGGCCCGTCTCAACCCTCCCGATCGCCGTCTGCGGAGATGACCAGCCGGGCTAGGCTCCGCGCGTGACGCCGGCGGAGCCCGACTCGAGACGTCGCGTCTTCTGCTCGGAGACCTCCCGCGAGCGCGGAGAGCCGCTCGGCGCCACCGCGAGCCGGGTCGACCACTGGATCCTCGTCGAGTATCGAGGCGGCTGGAGCCGCGACCCGGTCGACCAAAGCCTCCTCTCCGCCGAGCTGAAGGCCCACCTCCGGGAGCAGCGCGACGCGCTCGGCCAGGCGAAGGTGCTCTTCGTACGGAAGCCCGAGCGCCGCGACGAGGCCGGACGGCGCGTCGTGTTCGGCACCTCGAGGCCGGGCGAGGAGCGGCTACTCGAGCTCGAGGTCGAGCATCACGAGGACCTGCGTGGCTTCGACTTCGCCGCGGCGCTCGCGTCGGCATCGGCGGGCACGCCCGTCGAGGGCCCGCTCTATCTCGTCTGCACGCACGGGAAGCGCGACCGCTGCTGCGCGAGATACGGGCGCCCGCTCTACGACGCCCTCCGCGAGCGCACCGACGCCGAGCGCGTCTGGCAGTCGAGCCACGTCGGCGGCGACCGCTTCGCCGGCAACGTCGTCGTGCTCCCGCACGGGCTCTACTACGGCCGGATCGCCCCGGACGACGTCGACGGCCTGCTCGCCGCGCAGGCAGCGGGAAGCGTCGTCCTCGAGCGTTTCCGCGGCCGCAGCAGCTACCCGTTCCGGGTGCAGGCGGCCGAGCAGGCGATCAGGGAGTCGACCGGTGTCGTCGGCATCGACGATCTCGCCTTCCTCGGCTCGCGTCGGGTCGGGGACGGCGTCATGCGCGCCCGTTTCGAGGCACCAGGGTCAACCGTCCACGAGATCGACGTCGCGGGGACGCTCGACGACGAGGCCGCGTACCTCACGTGCGGCTCGGACGTGCCCCGCCGCGCGCGGCGCTGCCGCGTCGTGAGTCACCGCGTGCTCAGCCGCTGACGCGCAGGAAGCCCTCACGGACGAGGCGGCGCACGAGCACGAGCCGCCCCTCGAGATCGAGCCCTCCCGGGAGATCGGAGAGCGGGATCGGCCCCTCGTGCTCGAAGCAGGCCTCGACCGCGGCCGCGGCACGCGCGGGGAAGCGGACGGACTTGCCCTCGAAAACGAGCGCGACGCCGCCGTCCACGTGCTCGAGCTCGGCGAGCACGGTCTCGCGGCGCTCGAGAAGCGAGCCCGCGCCGAGCTTCTCGAGCGCGCGAAGCTGGGAAAGGCCGTCCTCGCGGATCGGCCGCCGCGAGTCGAGGAGCTTCCGGCGGCGCCGGCGCTCCACCGCCTCGTGGCCAAGCCGCTCCGCCAGGAGCTCCGCGCGCTCGGACGCGTCCTCGCCTCCGTCGGCGCCGCGCCGGAACGCGAGCTCATCCTCGCACTCCGCGAGAGCGTCCTTGACCGCGTCGAGCCAGGTGTAGGCGGTGATCCCGATCGTGAGGTGGAGTGAGTCCGCAGCGGAGGTCTCCGCCTCGTGCGGCCAGCCCCGCGGCAGGTAGAGCGTGTCCCCCGCGCAAAGCTCGAGCTCGGCGGTCGGCGCGCCGTGCCGCCCGAGGGCGGGCGAGTACCGCTGGTGCTTCAGCGGCAGCTCGAGCAGCGGGTCGTAGAGCCGCCAGCGCTTCTCGCCCGCCACCTGGAGCACGAGGACGTCGTGGGTGTCGTGGTGGACCGCGAACCCCTGCGACCCGCGCGGGGTGTAGTAGGCGTTCGCCTGCACGCCGTGGCCCAACGCCCCCTCGAGCAGGCGACAGAAGACCGCGAGCGGGTGCCAGTTGACGTGCAGCGCCTGGAGCACGATCGTCGCGCCGGCCTCCCACTCGGCGAGCACGCGCGGGACGTCGGCCGTCGCGGTGAACGGCGGGCGCCAGGAGACGTCGCTCGTGTAGGAGCCGACGGAGAGCTGCCCGCCCTCCCGGACGAGGCGGAACGCGGGGGAGCGGATGGCGGTCGAGCAGACGAGCCGCTCGACGTCGGCCTCCGAGAGAAGGTCGTCGAAGCGTCCCGGCTCGGCACGGGGCACGACGAGCGGCCGTCGCTCCCAGTGCTCGGCGAGGAACGTCTCCGCGTCGACCGGTTCGAGGCAGCGCGCGAGTGCCGCGCGGGCGGCGCTACGAGCCGTCGGTGTCGTCTGCGTCCGCGTCGGTGTCGTCTGCGTCGGCGTCGGTGTCGTCTGCGTCGGCGTCGGTGTCGTCGGCATCGGCGTCGGTGTCGTCCGCGTCCGAGTCGGTGCCGTCGGCGTCCGCCTCGACCTCGAGGTTGCCGTGGCCGGCCGGAATCGTCTGGATCTCGTCGTCGCGCAACGTCGTCATCGCTTCCTCCTCGTCGGCGTCGGGTGCACCTGAACGCTATCGCGCCTGCGTCGTCCGCCGCTCAAAGCGACCAGATCAGCGGGACGAGGACGACGGCGACGACGCCGAACAGCAGGAGCAGCGGGAGCCCGAGCTTCCAGTAGTGCTGAAGCGGTAGCCGCCGGGCTCCATCACCATCAGGTTCGCCGGCGTCGCGACCGGCGTGATGAAGGCGGCCGCCAGGTCGAGGACGCCCGTCGCCCAGAGCGTGAGCGCGATGCCGAGGGCGACCGCGGCGACGGGGACGTGGTCCCAGATGAAGACCGCGACGACGACGCCGAGGACGAGGAACGTGATCGTCTCGTCGCTCATGCAGAACGCCCGTGGCCGTCACGGTCGGCGACGGCCACGACCACCTCTATTCGATCGCGGCCGCGATCCCGAGCATGACGAGGCACGCGACCGCGAGGAGCGCCATCAGCGGGAGCATGAAGCGGATCCACTTGTCGTAGCGGACCCCCGCGAGGGCGATCCCGGCCATGACGACGGCGCTCGTCGGTGTGATGAACCGCGCGATCCCGGCACCCCAGCTCCACGACGTCACGACGAGCGGGCGCGAGACGTCGGCGAAGTCCCCGAGCGGCGCGAGCAGCGGCATCGCCAAGGTGGCGTGGCCGGACGAGGAGGGGATGATGAACGCGATCCCGGTGTTGATGAGCAGGACGAGCGAGGTGAAGGTGACCGCGGAGGTGCCGCTGACCGCGTCCTCCATCCAGCTCAGGATCGTGTCGATCGTCTGCGTGTTGTTGAGGATGACGGTCACGCCGCGCGCGAGCACGACGGCGACGCCGGCGCCGATGAAGTCGCCGAAGCCGCGCATGATGTTCCCGGTGATCTCCTTCTCGCCGAAGCCGGCGACGAGGCCGACCACCACCGAGGCGACGAGGAACAGGGCGATGAGCTCGGGGAACCACCAGCCGAGGTTCCACCACGGGTCGTTCGGGAGGGGCACGTGCGTCTCGGGGTCGACGTTCACGCCGAGGTCGAAGATCGAGTCCCAGGGGATGACGGAGAAGACGAGCAGCGCGAACGTGAACGCGGTGATCGCGAGGATCAGCTTCTGGCGGCCCGTCAGCGTGAGGGTCGCCGCGGACTCCTCCTTCTTCACGAGCTCCTCGTCCTCGGGGAGGAAGCCGACGAGCGACCTGTCAGGGTTCGCCTTCGCTCGCTCGGCATAGCGGACGACGTACGCAATGGTCAGCGCCGTGAGGACGCCCCAGCCGATCCAGCGGAGCCCGATGCCGTCGCCGATGCCCACGTCGGCGAACTCGCTCGCGACGCCGATCGAGAACGGGTTCACGGTCGAGGCCATCGCGCCCACGGTGGTCGAGGCGATGATCATCCCGGCGACCGCCAGACGGTCGTACCCGAGCGCCAGCAGCAACGGGATCAGGAGCGCGTAGAACCCCAGCGTCTCGTCCGCCCAGCCCATCGTCGTGCCGAGCAGCGAGAAGAGGAGCATCACGGCGACGATCACGAGCCAGGGCCGCCCTCGGACCGCGTAGGCGAGCTTTCCGATGGCGACGTCGAGCGCACCGGTCGCGAGCACCATCGTCATGAACGCGCCGATCGCCAGGACGAACGCGAACACGCCGACCGCGCCGAATAGCCTCCCGCTGCCGAACGGCCGGACGAACCCCGTCTCCGGGTCCTGGAGGCCGTAGAGGCCGTTCACGGGGGCGAGGAAGAAGTCCTCGACCCGCTCGCCGAGGTCCTGCGGCGAGTCGATCTGCTGGTAGGAGCCCGGCTGCGGAACCCCGCTCTCGTCGTGCTGGTAGGTGCCGGACGGGATGAGGAACGCCGCGACCCAGACGAGGAAGGTGACGATGACGAGGACGGTCAGCGTCCCCGGGAACTCGAAGCCCTTCCTCTCGGGCTCGTTCGCCTCGGCCTCGACCTCGCCGATCGCGGTGTGAGCCTCGTCGCTCATGCTGCTCCTCTCTTCCAGCGCTCGGCGAGCTCGTGGAAGAAGAACGTCTCGGCGTAGAGCGCCCTCTCCCACTCGTCGACGAGCACCCTCTCGTTCGGGCCGTGGATGTTCGCGAAGCTGTCGGTCGCTCCGAAGACGAAGAGCGCCGCCTCGGGAACCCCGTCGCTCATCGCCTTGACGAGCGGGATCGCGCCGCCGGTGGCGATCTCGACCGTGTCGGAGCCCCAGGCAGCGCTCATGGCCGCCACCATCGCGTCCCAGGCATGCCCGCTCGAGCGCGCGCGGAAGCCGTCCCCGGTGGCTCCCGCGGAAACCGCGAGCGGCACGCCGAACGGCCGCTGCGCTTCGAGATGTCGCATGACGGCGGCCTGCGCCTCGACCGCGGGCTGCTCGGGATGGACGCGCACGTTGAGCACCGCGCGTGCGTGGGCCTGGACCGCGGCCGCGGCGCCCTCGACCGCCGGGCAGTCGATGCCGAGCACGGTGATCCCCGGCCCGCTCCAGATCTTCGACCCGATCCCGCCGCTCCCGACGATCGGCATCCCCGGTTCGATCTCGGCGAGCTTCCGGAACTCCTCGTCCGTGTACGACTCCCCCGTCCACTCCTCGCGCCGCAGCCCGTCCACGGCGACGTCGCCGTTCGCGTCCCACAGCGATGCGAGGGCGCGGACGAGTGTGACGAGCGCATCCGGCGCGGCGCCGCCGTACTGCCCGGAGTGCTTGTTGCTCGCCAGCGTCCGCACCTCCACCGTGATCCGGGCGTCGCCGCGAAGCGAGACCGTCAGCGAGGGCTGCCCGGCGCGGATCGACCCGCCGTCGGCCACGAGGATCGCGTCCGCCCGGAACAGCTCCGGATCCTCGGACGGGTAGCCCTCCTCGAGCGGGCTCCCGACCTCCTCCTGCCCTTCGAGGAGGAGCTTGACGCCAACGGGCGGCTTGCCGTCCCACGCCCGAAGAGCGCCGACGTGAACGAGGATGTTCGACTTCGAGTCGGCGGCGCCGCGTCCGTAGATCGCGCCGTCTCGCTCGCTCGTCTCGAAGGGCGGCGACTCCCAGAGCGTTTCGTCGCCCGCGGGCACGACGTCGTAGTGCCCGTACAGGAGCACCGTCGGGGAGCCGGGAGGGCCGGGGAGCTCGCCGGTGAGCACCGGCGCCGTCCCCGGGAGGTCGAGGCGGCCAAGCGTCACGCCGACGCCCTCGAACAGCCCGCGCACCGCCTCGTAGGCCTCGAGGACCGGCCCCTGCGTGTGCTCGGGGAACCCCCACTCGGAGAGGGACGGGATCGCCACGAGCCGCGCGAGCTCCTCCTTCAGCTGCGGCGTAAGCGCCGACACGGCGTCACGCGAAGGGCTCTGTGCGACCACGGGGGGACCTCCGAGGAGACGTGGCTGACGGCTTCCACGCCGGCCCGGGCCGACGCAGGTCGCACGACTCTAACGCGGTCGTGCCGTCGGAGCCCGCCCATAGTCTGCGTTGCGTGAGACGGACGCGTGCGCTCGTGATCGCGGTCGTGGGCGCGCTCGCGCTCGCGGCGCCCGCGCTCGCCGGCCCCGAGGAGGACCTCGCCCAGCGCTACGCGCCCGTCGTCCGGCTCGTCGAGCAGCTCGAGGAGTGCGGCCCCGGCGAGCCGTACGAGCCGAGCGACATCGATGCGTACCTCGACGAGGAGACGGTGTCGCTGCGCGGTCCGTGGAGGAGCAACGACCTCGTGAAGATCGCCCCCGTCGCGGACGACCTGGGCAACGGCCTGTACGAATACAACCTCGACTTCCCGGGCGACGCGCTCTCGCCGGGCTGCGACTACGAGCGCTGGGCGCGCCGCATCACGGCGGACACGGAGCCCACCGTGTACGCGCACGTCGTCTCCGACCCGGAGCACCCGGGCCGGCTCGCCCTGCAGTACTGGCTCTTCTACGCGTTCAACGACTGGAACAACCTGCACGAGGGCGACTGGGAGATGGTGCAGCTCCTCTTCGACGCGGGGAGCGCGGAGGACGCGCTCGCCGGGACGCCCACCGAGATCGGCTACAGCCAGCACGAGGGCGCGGAACGCGCCGCGTGGGACGACGACAAGCTCGAGCTCGTCGACGGGACGCACCCGGTCGTCCATCCCGCCGCCGGCTCCCACGCGAACTTCTTCGACGAGGGCCTCCACCTCGGCCGCTCCGCGGAGCAGGGGGTCGGGTGCGACGACACGACGGGGCCGACGCGCGAGCTCCGGCCCGAGGTCCGGACGATCGCGAGCAATCCAGCGGCGGCGCAGGAGGCGTATCCGTGGATCGCCTTCGAGGGCCGCTGGGGAGAGCGCCAGAAGGCGTTCTACAACGGGCCGACCGGCCCCAACCTGAAGAGCCAGTGGAGGTCGCCGATCGCCTGGACCGACGGCTGGCGCGACCGGAGCTACGCCGTGCCCGCCGGCGGTCACCTCGGCTCGGACGCGACCGACTTCTTCTGCGACGCCGTCGCCCGCGTGTCGAGGTTCCTCGTGCGGGTCGCGGACGACCCGGGCACGGTGCTCGCGGTACTGGGGGTGCTGCTCGCGCTCGTCGTCTTCGTGCTCACGCGCACGACGTGGCGGCCGACGGCCCCGCTGCGCATCGGGCGCCGCCGCTCGTGGGGCCAGACGATCGCCGCCTCGTGGCGAATGTACGCCTCCCGGCCACTGCTGTTCGTCGGCATCGGGCTGATCACGATCCCGGTCTCGTTCGTCGTCTCCCTGCTCCAGGCGGTAATCCTCCGCGCGCCGCTGATCGGCGTCGACACGCACGGTGAAGGAGGCGGCCTCCGGGTGGGGTTCGCCTTCTGGCTGGGGACGGTGCTCGTCCTCACCGGCTTCATGCTCATTCAGGCCGCCACGTCCCGCGCGCTGGTGGAGATCGACGCGGAGCGCAGCGTCGGCCCGATCGCGGCTTTCCGCATGGCGCTCGACAGCCTGCGTCCGCTCGTGGGCGCGCTCGCCATCGCCGTGGCGGTCGTCAGCCTCCTGAGCGCCTCGATCTTCCTCGTGCCGATCGCGATCTGGCTCGTCGTCCGCTGGGCACTGCTCGTCCCGGTTGCCGAGCTCGAGCAGCACTCCGCGCTCGGCACGCTCCGCCGCAGCGGGGAGCTCGTGCGGCTCCAGTGGTTCAAGGTCGGAACGCTCGTCGTGGTCGCAACCGCGCTCGCGCTCGTCACGGGGCCGTTCCTCGGAGCGCTCCTGCTCCTCGTCGCCGATCTCCCCTTCGGCTTCGTCAACGTGCTCGCCGCGCTCCTGTACGCGGTCGCGATGCCGTTCGTCGCGATCACGACGACGTACGTCTTCTTCGACTCGCTGGCACGCGAGCGGCTGGAGGAGAAGGCGCCGGCGGAGCTCCCCGCCGAGGTCTCCCTCTGACCCCCGTCCGCCCGGCGGGTTAGAGTGCGTGCAGGTGCGGAGCGGCGAAGGCTTCCACCGAGGCGACGCGGCCTCGAAGCTCGGCGAGCTTCGGGGCCTTTTGTTTGGTCCACGACGGGAGGTGAGGAGATGTCGGAGGTCGAGGAACGGCACTATCTGCGGAACGGGGGCGAGACGCTGCCGGACGCGCGCGAGGCGCTCGAGTGGGCGACGGAGACGAGAGCGGCGATGGTCGACCTCAAGTTCTGCGACCTCCTCGGCACGTGGCAGCACGTGACGCTGCCCCTGACCGCGTTCGACGAGTCCGCCTTCGACGACGGGCTCGGCTTCGACGGCTCGTCGATCCGCGGCTGGCAGGCGATCCAGGACTCCGACATGCTGCTCATGCCGGACCCGTCCTCGGCGATCCTCGACCCCGCCACCGAGGCGCCGACGCTCTCACTCGTCTGCGAGATCGCCGACCCGATCACACGCGAGCCGTACGCGAAGGACCCGCGGGGCGTCGCGCGTCGTGCCGAGGAGCACCTGCGCGCGAGCGGGATCGCCGACACCGCCTACTTCGGGCCCGAGTGCGAGTTCTTCGTCTTCGACGAGGTGCACTACGACCTTGCACCGAACCGGTCGCACTACGCGGTCGACTCCGAGGAGGGGTACTGGAACTCGGGCCGTCCCGGCCTCGGCTACACGGCGCGGCCGAAGGAGGGCTACTTCCCGGCGGCGCCGTCGGACACGCTGCACGACCTGCGCACGGAGATGGTGCTGACGCTGGAGCGCATCGGAATCCCGTGCGAGTTCCACCACCACGAGGTCGCCTCGGGCGGCCAGTGCGAGATCGACCTCCGCTTCACGACCCTCACGCGCATGGCCGACCAGATCATGACCTACAAGTACGTCGTCAAGAACGTCGCCCGGCGGCGCGGCAAGACGGTCACGTTCATGCCGAAGCCGCTGTACGGCGACAACGGCTCGGGCATGCACACGCACCAGTCACTCTGGCGCGAGGGAACCCCGCTGATGGCGGACCGGTCCGGGTACGCCGGGTTGTCACAGTTGGGCCGCGCGTACGTCGGCGGCCTGCTCGCCCACGCCCCGGCGCTGCTCGCCTTCTGCGCGCCGACGACGAACTCGTACCGGCGGCTCGTTCCCGGCTACGAGGCGCCCGTCAACCTCGTGTACTCGCAGCGCACCCGCTCCGCTTGTATCCGCATCCCGATGTACTCCGAGTCGGCGAAGGCGAAGCGGATCGAGTTCCGGCCGCCCGACTCCGCCGCGAACCCGTACCTCGCGTTCTCCGCGATGCTCATGGCGGGGCTCGACGGGATCGAGCGCGGCCTCGACCCCGGCGCTCCGGCCGACTACGACCTCTTCGAGGGCGCGAACGGCGACGTCCCGCAGGTGCCGGGCTCACTCGCCGAGGCGCTCGACGCGCTCGAGGCGGACCACGAGTTCCTGCTCCGCGGCGACGTGTTCTCGGAGGAGCTGATCGCGACCTGGATCGCGTGGAAGCGGGAGAACGAGATCGACGCGGTGCGGCTGCGGCCGCACCCGGCGGAGTTCGCGCTCTACTTCGACTGCTGAACGACGCGCACCGGTCGCTGCCGCGCCGGCCGATCGCACGCATGGAGCGGGTGGTCGGTCGGCGCCGGGACGTCGACGAAGGGGGCGAGGTCCGCCTCCGCGCCCTCGCGCCGGCTGAGGACGAGGAACGGCACCGCCACGAGCTGGATGACCCCGCCGACGACGAAGGAGGTCGCGTAGCTGTACGCGTCGGCGGTGCGCCCGAGCACGGGCTGGATGACGACGCCGCCCGAGCTGCCCATGAGCGAGTCGAACGACAGGACGGTCGCGCGCTGCTGTGAGGGGATCATGTCGTTGAGGTAGGCCTGCCGGATCGGCATGTTCGCGGCGAAGACGAGCCCCCATGCCACGACGAGCACGAGCGCGGCCCAGAACGCGCTCGTGATCCCGAGCAGGACGAGGATCGC
>DASSCD010000024.1:0-4120 GCA_035698005.1 Gaiellaceae bacterium
CGTCGACGGCGAGCAGTCGGTCGAGGACGTGGCGCGGGAGATCGAGGACGCGCTCGCGCGGGTGGGAGCGCCGCAGGCGTGATCATCCGCAAGAGCGAGCGCGAGATCGACAAGATCGCCGCGGCAGGCGAGCTGGTGGCCGAGACGATCGCGCACGTCGGCGCCCAGATCGCGCCCGGCGTCACGACCGGCGAGCTCGACGCGGTCGGCGAGCAGTTCATCCGCTCGCACGGCGGCATCCCGACCTCGCTCGGCTACGCCGGTCCCACCGGCCCCTTCCCGAGCGCGCTCTGCATCTCGCAGAACGAGGTCGTCGTCCACGGCATCCCAGGGGCGTACGAGATCGTCGAGGGCGACCTCGTCACGATCGACGTGGGCGTGACGCTCGACGCGTACATCGCGGACAGCGCGTACACGTTCGGCGTGGGCGAGATCGCGCCCGAAGCGCAGCGCCTGCTCGACGTCGCCCAGGAGGCGCTCGCGGCCGGGATCGCGGAGGCGCGCGTCGACAACCGCGTCGGGGACATCTCGCACGCGGTGCAGGCGGTCGTCGAGGGCGCCGGGTTCTCGGTCGTGAAGAGCCTCGTCGGCCACGGGGTCGGCCGCTACTACCACGAGGACCCGCACATCCCGAACTTCGGCCAGCCGGGGCGCGGCCCGCGGCTCTCCGAAGGGATGACCATCGCGATCGAGCCGATGATCACGGCCGGCGGCGCGGAGGTCACGCTTGCGCGGGACGGCTGGACGATCGCGACCGCGGACGGGTCGCTCTCGGCGCACTTCGAGCACACCGTGGCGGTAACCGCCGACGGCCCGAGGATCCTGACCCCGCGCGTCGGAATCCCGGGCGGCGTCGGCGTCTGATCAGTCGCGCTCGGCCTCGAGGCGGGCGATCCGCTCGCCGTGGTCCCGAAGAACGACGCGTTCGATGTGGTCGAGCCTCACGTCGAGCCGGTCGAGCGCGGCATACACGCGGTCGAGCGCGCGCGAGATCCACAGAGCTTGCACGCCCGTGAATGCGGCTAGCGCCGAGACGATCGTCGCTGCCTGCGCCCACTCCATGACGCCTATCGTGCCTGGGGTCGCTGGGCTCGGGCAAGAGGTCCAAAGCCGCCTCGTCCGGGGTCGCCGGGGCGAAAGCCGTCTGCTACGATGA
Source organism: Gaiellaceae bacterium (assembly GCA_035698005.1). GTDB lineage: Bacteria > Actinomycetota > Thermoleophilia > Gaiellales > Gaiellaceae > GMQP-bins7. The sequence continues at coordinate 1,157 of DASSCD010000024.1, forward strand.
CCGGCCGCGGCGCGGACGTCGTCCGGTGCCGCTGTCCTCACAGGAAACCGCCAACCGAAAGGTCCGATCGCGCGCGAAGTGGCAGTCAAGGAAGAGAAGATCGAGGTCGAGGGCGAGGTCGTCGAGGCCCTCCCCAGCCTGATGTTCCGGGTCAGGGTCGACTCGGGGCAGGACGTGCTCGCCAAGATCTCCGGGAAGATGCGCAAGAACTACATCCGCCTGCTCCCCGGGGACCGGGTCAAGCTCGAGCTCTCTCCCTATGACCTCACCCGCGGCCGCATCACCTTCCGCCACAACAAGTAGACGATGAAAGTCCGCCCCTCCGTCAAGCCGATGTGCGAGCGCTGCCGCGTGATCAAGCGGCACGGCCGCACGATCGTGATCTGCACGAACCCCAGGCACAAGCAAAGGCAGGGCTAGCGCACACATGGCACGCATCGCCGGCGTCAACCTCCCCACGCAGAAGCGGCTCGAGATCGGGCTGACCTACATCTACGGGATCGGCCGTTCGACCGCGCAGAAGGTCGTGCGCGAGCTCGAGCTCGATCCCGACCAGAAGGTGCGTGACCTCACCGACGAGGAGGTCACGAAGCTCCGCAACTTCATCGACTCCGAGCTCGAGGTCGAGGGCGACCTGCGTCGCGAGCGGGCGCAGGCGATCAAGCGCCTGACCGAGATCGGCAGCTACCGCGGGATCCGCCACCGCCGCGGCCTCCCGGTCCGCGGGCAGCGGACGAAGACGAACGGCCGCACGCGCAAGGGCCCGGCGAAGACCGTCGGCCGCGGGAAGAAGGCGAAGTAGTGGCGCCTCCCCGCAGGTCCGCGACCCGTGGCCGCACGAGGCGCCGGGTCCGGAAGAACATCGCGATCGGCCAGGCGCACATCAAGACGTCGTTCAACAACACGATCGTCGCCCTGACCGACCAGGAGGGGAACGTCATCGTGTGGGAGTCCGCCGGCTCGGCCGGGTTCAAGGGCTCGCGCAAGTCGACGCCATTCGCCGCCCAGGTGACCGCGGACAACGCAGCGCGCAAGGGCATGGAGCACGGCCTGCAGAAGGTCGAGGTCTTCGTGAAGGGCCCGGGCTCGGGCCGCGAGACGGCGATCCGCTCGCTGCAGGCGGCCGGGCTCGAGATCCTGGGCGTGAAGGACGTTTCCCCGCAGGCGCACAACGGCGTCCGGCAGCGGAAGCGGAGGCGCGTGTAATGGCGCGAGACCTCGGGCCGAAGTGTCGCCTCTGCCGTCGCGAGGGCCTCAAGCTCTTCCTCAAGGGCGAGCGGTGCCTCACGGAGAAGTGCGCGGTCGAGCGCCGGAGCTATCCCCCGGGAGAGCACGGCCGCGGCCGCATCAAGCAGAGCGAGTACCTGCTCCAGCTCCGCGAGAAGCAGAAGGCGCGGCGCTACTACGGCCTGCTCGAGAAGCAGTTCCGGAACACGTACGAGAAGGCGACGCGCGGCCTCGGCGCGCCGGGCGAGAACCTGCTCCGCATGCTCGAGACGCGCCTCGACAACGTCGTCTACCGGCTCGGCTTCGCCGGCTCGCGGGCGCAGGCGCGCCAGCTCGTCCGCCACGGCCATTTCCAGGTGAACGGCCGCCGCGTCAACATCCCGAGCTACGGCGTACGCCCGGGCGACGTGATCGCGCTGAAGCAGGGGAGCCCAGTCGAGCAGCTCGTGCGCGAGGCGACCGACCTGACCGCCTCGGTGTCGCCCTGGCTCCAGGCCGACCACGACGGGCTCACGGGCACGGTGCTCAAGTGGCCCGAGCGCGGCGAGATCGACGCGCCAGTGCAGGAGTCGCTCATCGTCGAGCTCTACTCGAAGTAAGGGCCGGCCCGCCGGCTCTGCAGAACGGCAGATCTGCCAGAACAGCAGAAAGGATCGTCTTGGCTACACGAACCAGCCTGATGGAGTTCCAGACCCCGAGGATCGTCCACGAGGAGGCCGACGAGAACCGCGGCGTCTTCGTCATCGAGCCGCTCGACCGCGGCTTCGGGCACACCTTCGGCAACTCGCTCCGCCGCGTGCTGCTCTCGTCGCTCGACGGGGCGGCGGTGACCGCGGTGAAGATCGAGGGCGTCGCGCACGAGTTCACGACGCTTCCGGGCGTCCGCGAGGACGTCACCGACATCATCCTCAACCTGAAGAACCTGATCGTGCGCCTGCACGGCGCCTCGCCCGAGATCGAGGTGTACATCGCCAAGAAGGGCTCCGGCGTCGTGACGGCCGCCGACATCGAGGCGCCCGCCGACCTCGAGATCCTCAACCCGGAGCTGGAGATCGCGCACGTCTCGGACAAGGGCAAGCTCGAGATGACGCTGACGATCGGGCGCGGCCGGGGCTACGTCCCCGCCGAGCTCAACCGCGGCCCGGAGACGACGATCGGCGTGATCCCGATCGACTCGATCTTCTCCCCGGTGCGGCGCGTCGCGTACGAGGTCGAGGCCGCCCGCGTCGGCCAGCGCACGGACTACGACAAGCTCGTCCTCGACGTCACGACCGACAGCTCGCTCGACCCCCGCGACGCGATCGGTCAGGCGGCCGAGATCCTCATCCGCCAGCTCGCGATCTTCACCGACCTCGACGCGATCGAGGGGCTCGGCGAGGCGACTGCCGAGGCGGCCGCCGAGGCGCCGGTCACGCACGGGATGGAGAACTTCCCGATCGAGGAGCTCGAGCTCGGCGTCCGCTCGTACAACTGCCTCAAGCGCGTCGGCATCGAGACGATCGGCGACCTGACCTCGAAGTCGGAGTCCGAGCTCGTCGCGATCCCGAACTTCGGCCGTAAGTCGATCGAGGAGGTCCGCGCGTCGCTCGGCGCCCACGGGCTCACCCTCAAGGGCGAGGAGCTCGTCTAGCCCATGCGGCACCAGCGGTCCGGCAAGAAGCTCGGGCGGGACTCCGCCCATCGCAAGGCGCTCTACTCGAACCTCGCGGGCGCCCTGATCGAGCACGGCCGGATCCA
>DASSCD010000025.1:0-7175 GCA_035698005.1 Gaiellaceae bacterium
ATGGCCGCAGGCGATCGCGCCGCCGTAGGGGTTCAGGCGCGGGTCGTCGGGGGCGACGCCGACGCCGTCGCACCACGTCAGCACCTGCACCGCGAACGGCTCGTTCAGCTCGAAGAGGCCGACGTCGTCCAGCCCGATCCCTGCTCGCTCGAGCACCCGCCGAGTCGCCGGCACGGGTCCGAGGCCCATCAGCTCCGGCTCGACGCCCGCGTACGCGAAGCCGACGAGCTGCATCCGCGGATCCAGGCCGAGCTTCTCCGCCGCCTCCCCGGAGGCGAGGAGCGCGGCGGTCGCGCCATCCGTGAGGCCCGCCGAGTTCCCCGCCGTGACGCGCCCGCCGACGCGAAACGGCGTCCGCAACCCGGCGAGACCGTCCATCGTGGTGTCGGGCCGCAGGAACTCGTCCCTGGCAGCGACCGACCAGCCCTCGTCGCCGAAGACCGACATCGGGACGACGATCTCATCCATGACGCCGTCCTCCCAGGCCTTCGCCGCCCGGCGCTGCGACTCGACCGCGTACGCGTCCGCGGCCTCCTTCGTCAGGTGCGGGAACGCGTCATGGAGGTTCTCGCCCGTCTGTCCCATCACGGCGGCGGACTCGTCGACGATCCGCTCCGCGACGAAGCGCGGGTTGAAGTCGACGTCCTCGCCCATCGGATGGTGGCCCATGTGCTCGACGCCGCCGACCAGGACGACGTCGGCGGCGCCCATCGCGATCTCGCCCGCTCCGGCGGTCGTCGCGGTCAGCGCGCCCGCGCACATGCGGTCGACGGCGAAGCCGGGCACCGAGGCAGGGAGGCCCGCGAGGAGCGCGACGTCGCGGCCCAGGGTGAGGCCCTGGTCGCCCACCTGCGCCGTCGCCGCGAAGACGACGTCGTCGATCCGCTCCGGGTCGACGCCGGGGTTGCGGCGCAGCAGCTCGCGCACGACCTTCACCGCCATGTCGTCCGCGCGCGTGCGCCAGAAGGCGCCGCCCGGCCCCGCTCGCCCGAAAGCCGTGCGTGCGCCGTCCACGTAGACCACGTCGCGGAGCTCGGGCACGACGGGACGATACTTCTGGGACGATGGTGGCCTGGGAGGAACGTGCCGCTCGAGCGCTGGAGCGCTACGAGGACGGCGTCAGCCGGCTTCCCGACGACCCCGAGCAGCGGCAGCGCCAGCTCACCCGGATTGGAAATGCGGCCTGGTCGGCGGGTCTCTCGCTGCTGATGCTCGGCCGCCGGGAGGACGGTGCGGAGTGGCTCCTTCGCGCCGCCGACCGCTACCGCGAGAGCTGGCCCGACGCACCGTCCTCGAGCTGGGGCCGGCCGATCGGAGCCCTCAAGTCCCGGCTGATCGCGGGAGATCTCCAGGGCGCCCGGTCCGACGCGGGCTGGGCGCTCGAGGCGGGCGCAGCCGAGGCAGACAGCCCCATCGGTCGGTACGCAGCGGCAGTCTCGCACCTCGTGCTCGGCGACGACGCGGCCGCTGCGGGCCTCGCTGCGGCGCTCGGCTCGCGTGACGACTTCCCCGGTATGGTCGCCGGCTGCCTGGCCGGGCTCGCCGCCCGGGACGCCGCCGGCTACGAACGCTCCCTCCGGGCGCTGCTCGCGGACTTCGAGGGCCGCGACGAGTTCCTCGAGGACACCCCCGTCGCGGACACGGTGCTCGCGCTGCAGGCGCTCGCCGGCGCGCGCGGCCTCGCCGTCCAGCTCAGCTCGCCGATGCTCCCCGAGAGCTAGGGCTCGCCCGCGGCGAGCTCGCGGGCGCGCACCATCGCCGCCTGAATCGCGTTCAGGAAGGCGGCGCGGACCCCGGCCATCTCCAGCTCCCTGATCGCGGCGATCGTGGTCCCGCCGGGTGAGGTGACCATCTCGCGGAGCTCGACGGGATGCATCTTCTCGTCCCGGAGCTGCTTGGCCGTGCCGAGCATCGTCTGGATCACGAGCTGCGTCGAGATCTCGCGCGACAGCCCGAGGAGGATGCCGGCCTCGATCATCGCCTCGGCGAGGAGCGCGAAGTAGGCAGGTCCGGAGCCCGAGACGGCGGTGATCGCGTCGAGAGCGGTCTCCGGCACGCGGACGACCGCGCCCAGGTGGGAGAGCGCCTCCTCCGCGAGAGCGAGATGCTCGTCGCCGGCGTGCGCTCCGGCGCACAGTCCCGCGATTCCCTCGTGCACCGTCGACGGCGTGTTCGGCATCGCCCGGACGACCGGCACGTCGCCCGAGAGCCGTGCCTCGATCCGCGACGTCGGGATCGCGGCCGCGATCGTGAGCACGGTCTGCTCGGGGAGGATGAGGCCGCCGATCTCGCCGAGCAGGCCTTCGATGTCCTGCGGCTTGACGGCGACGACGACGAGCGCCGCGCCGGCGGACGCGTCGTGGTTCGAGAGCGTCGCCGCGATTCCGTGGCGCTCGCGGAGCTCGTCCACGCGCTCGGCGCGGCGCGCAGTCGCCGCGATCTCGCCCGGCTCGCGCCAGCCCGAGGACAGTAGGCCGACGACGAGCGCCTCCCCGATCCGCCCGGTCCCCAGGATCGCGATCTTGCGGGGGTCGACCATGCGCGGAGTGTACGACCGGTGTGTGTGACGGCCGGCCCTACGCCGCGCGCCGGGAGCGTGCGAGCCGAACCCGGTCCATGCTCGCGCCCGGGACCACGCCGAGCTTCAGGCCGCGGAGCAGGTAGACGCTGGCCAGGCCCTGCCACTCGCCGTAGGGCTCCAGGAGCTCCGCGGTCTCGCCGGGCGCCGGCCAGCGCCCGGTCCGGGCGGCGAGGAGCTTGACGAGCCCGAGATCGTCGACGAGCCCTGCGTCGTAGCGGCCGAGACCCTGGAGCGCCACCACCCCGACCGTCCACGGGCCTATGCCCCGCTCGCGCCCGAGCCTCGCGAGGGCCGTGTCGGGACGCCTCCGCAAGACCTCGAGGTCGAGTCCACGGCAGAGCCGCACGAGTGTCGCCGCCCTGCTCGCGGCGAGGCCGAGCCGGCAGAGCGCCGCGGGCGAGAGCCGGGCGAGGGCTTCCTGCGTCGGCGGGTCCTCGCCGCAGGCGCGCACGACGGCGCGCTCGAGCTCGAGCGCCCGGCTCGCCTGGATCAGCTGGCCGCAGATCCCGCGGAGCACTGCGTGCGCCACCGTCGCCCGTCGTCGGGGGCGGAGCCCGCGCAGGGTCAGGAGGGAGGGTCCGAGCAGCAGGTCGCGCGCGAAGCGGCGATGGAACTCGGTCGTGTCGTCGTCGAGCGCGAGCACGAACCGAGCCTTCGCGAGAGCGCGCTCGTCCGAGGCCTCGACGACGACGGGGCCGTCCGGCAGCTGCTCGGCGCGGGCCCAACGCTCCTCCGGGAGCCGGCCGCGCCAGGCATCCCCGGTGGTCAGCCGCAACGAGTACGGGCCCCGCGGCACGATCGTCGCCTCGACCACGTTCGCCAGCCTACTCGCAGGCCCTCACTCGATACTTACGCGGTGCGTCTCTTCGATGCCATCTCACTGCGCTCGCGCCGACGCAAGCTGCGGCTCTTCCTCGATGAGATCCAGCCGACGGCCGAGACCTCCGTCCTCGACGTCGGCGCGGACGAGCTCGCCTTCGGGGAGGGCGACGGGTGCGGCACGCTGAACTTCTTCGAGGAGCTCTACCCCTGGCAGGAGCGCATCACCGCGCTCGGGCTCCACGACGGCGACGGGTTCCGAGAGCGGTACCCGGCCGTCCGGTACGTCCAGGGTGACGCCTGCGCGCTCCCGTTCGCCGACGGCGAGTTCGACGTCGTCTTCTCGAACGCGGTCATCGAGCACGTCGGGGATCGCGAGCGGCAGCGCCGGCTCGTCCTGGAGGCGCTCAGGGTCGGCCGCCGCGTGTTCCTGACGACGCCGAACCGCCGCTTCCCGATCGAGGTGCACACGCGGCTCCCCCTCGTGCACTGGCTCCCGGACGCGGTCGCCCACCACGCCTACGACCTCGCCGGGAAGGGCTTCGCGAAGGAACTGCACCTCCTCACGCCACGCACGCTCGCGTCGCTCTTCCCGGGTCGCGTGCGCGTCGTGAGCCTCGGGCTGACGCTGGTGGCGATCGTTGACTAGCCGCGGCGAGCGCCTCGCGGGCGCCGCCCTCCTCGCCCTCGTCCTCGGGCTCGTCGTCCACAACGCCGCGATGGCGCAGCTCTGGGATCTGGGCGTGCGCGGCAGGGCGCTCGACGTCGCAGCTGCCTGGAAGGAGGTCCTCCTGCTCGTCGCCCTCGCGGCGGCGCTCTGGGGTGCGCGGCGAGTGCCGAGGGTGACCCTCGTGGACGTGCTCGCTGCATGCTACGCGGGGATCGTCCTCGTCTACGCGCTCGTCCCGCAGGGGGTCCTGGACGGCGAGGCGACCGCGCGCGGCGAGCTGCTCGCGCTCCGACACCACCTGTTGCCGGTCGCCGCCTACGCGCTCGGCCGGCTCGTCTCGCGTCTGTGGGAGGAGCGGTCGCGCCTCGGCGCCGCGATCGTCGTCGCGGCCGTCGTCGTCGCGGTCGCCGGGCTCGTCGACCTCGCCGTCGTCTCGCTGCAGTCCTGGCGCGAATCGGGCGTCCCGGGCTGGTATCGCGAGCAGCTAGGGCTCGACTACGAGGGGCTGTCCGGGCTCCCCGAGAACTGGGTCTACAACACCGGGGACGAGCAGAACCCGATCCGCAGGCTCGTCTCCACGCTGCTCTCGCCGCTGGCGAGCGCCTACGTCCTGGTCGTCGCGCTGCTCTACGTCGTGAGTCGGCCTCGCACGGTCTGGTGGGCGCTGCTCGCGGGGCTGCTGTACGCCGCGCTGCTGTACACGCACACACGCGCCGCGCTCGGTGCCCTCGCGGTCGGGCTCCTCGTCCTCGCGGTGGCGCAGCGTCGCGTGCTGCCGGCGGTGCTCGCCGGGCTCTCGATCGTCGCGGGTGCGGCCTTCCTCGCCGCCTACCCGTCGATCGGGCCCTCGACGAGCTACACCGAGGAGGAGCTCGAGTTCCTCCGCCAGAATGCGCGGGAGGAGCCGGGTACGAGCGCGGACCCGCTCTCGCCGTCCGAGTCCTCGACGGCGAGCCACTGGCGCAACCTGCGTGACGGCGTACGGGCGGTCGTCGAGCACCCGCAGGGATACGGCCTCGGAAACGCGGGCGTCGTGGCGAAGCGGACCGGCGTCGAGATCAAGGCCGGCGAGTCCACGTACACGGAGATCGGGATCGACGCCGGCCTCGCCGGCATGGTCGCGTTCGTTCTCTGGAACCTCGCGCTCCTCGTCGGCCTGCTGCGGCGCGAGGCGTGGCTCGGCGCGGCGTTCGCGGCGGTGCTCCTGCTCGCACTGCAGACGGACGTGATCGGCGTGCACTGGCTCGCCGTGGCGGTCTGGGGCGCCGCCGGCGTCGCGCTCGGCTCGGTGCGGGAAGAGCGAGTCGTCGAGCCGGACGACGTGTCGAAGGCGAAGCAGGAGCCCGAGCCGGAGCCGGAGCCCTCCGAGAGCTAGCTCCGGTCAGGCCGCGTCGAGGCCGTCCTGCAGCAGGTTGCTACGATTCCCGCGTCCAGCTAGAGCGAGTCCGGTTCGCGCACTTTCGCGCTTTCCTTACCCGTTCGTGAGTAGGTGAGGGAGGTGTTTTCCATATGGCAACCGGAACCGTGAAGTGGTTCAACGACAGCAAGGGGTACGGGTTCATCACGCCCGATGAGGGCACGAAGGACCTGTTCGTCCACCACAGCAACATCGTGTCGGAGGGGTACAGGAGCCTCGCCGAGGGCGCGCGCGTCGAGTACGAGGCGCGCGAAGGGACGAAGGGCCCCGAGGCGACGAACGTCGTCCCCACCGCGTAGTCGGAGCGTCGAGCCCGCGGCCGCTCTCCGGCCGCGGGATCGACGCGACAGAGAAGGGGTGCATCGCACTGAAGGAAGAGAAGCTCGAGGTCGAAGGCGAGGTCGTCGAGGCCCTGCGGAGCAGGATGTTCCGGGTCCGCCTCGACAACGGGCACGAGGCGCTCGGCTACATGGGAGGCCGGATGAAGAGCAACCGCATCCGGGTCTTCCCGGGCGACCGTGTCCGGATCGAGCTGTCCTCGTACGACCTCACGCGCGGCCGGATCGTCTACCGGCTGAGCTGAGACGAACGTGAGAGCCGCCCTTTCGGGCGGCCCTCTCTTTCGTGCTGGCGAGTCGGCAGGCTCACGTCGCCGGCCGCTCGGTCCCCGTCAGCCCTGGGGGATGAGGACCTTGTTCACGACGTGGATGACGCCGTTCGAGGCCATCACGTCGGTCTTCGTGACGCGGGTCGAGCCGTTCAGGAAGACGTTTCCTCCGCGGACCGAGACCTTCAGGGACTGACCCGAGAGCGTCTTCACGCTCTTGCCGTTCAGCGTCACGACCTTCGCGGCGGGCACCTTCCCCTTGACGACGTGGTAGGTGAGCACCTTCTTCAGCAGTGCGGGGTCCTCGCCGACCGCCGTGAGCGTCGACTTGGGGAGCTTCTTGAACGCGGCGTTCGTCGGGGCGAAGACCGTGTAGTTGCCCTTCTTCAGCGCGCCGACCAGCCCCGCCTTCTTCAGGAGCGTGACGAGGGTGCTGAACTGCGGCGACCCCGCCGCGACCTGGGCGAGGTCCTGCTTCGGCTGTGCAGGCGCCGCGCCGACCGGTGCGACGACCGCGGTGGCCGCGACGGCCGCGGCTCCGAGGATGACGAGTGCAGTGCGCATTACCGACCTCCTTGTCGAGTGTACGTACAGGTACTGTACAGAATATGAGGAAGTCAGCGCAAGCGTCAGAGCCGTTACTTAACAAAGTCTGGCGATTACGTGGCTCCACTTGTATAGAGTGTGTACCAACTATGGACGTCTGGAAGGGCATTGGGCAGGTCGTGGCCGGCCGCCGAGGGAAGTTCGTCGTGCTCGGTTCGTGGCTCCTGCTGGTGGGAGCCCTGGGGCCGCTCGCCGGGCGCTTCGAGACCGTGCAGGAGAACGAGCCCTCCAGCTTCCTCCCGGAGAGCGCCGAGTCGGTCGCCGTGCTGGAAGCCGCCAATGGTTTTCGGGCCGGCGAGTCGACGCCGGCCATCGCGGTCTTCCGGAATCCCGCAGGGCTCGGCGAGGAGGGGCGCGAGGCCGCTCAGCAGGCTCGCGAGCGGATCGCGAGCGCGGGGCTCGCTGGCGTGGGCCGTGTGCCGCCGCCGGCGTTCTCGGCGGACGGCACGGCAGCCGTTGTGCCGATCCCCATCAC
>DASSCD010000026.1:0-3698 GCA_035698005.1 Gaiellaceae bacterium
CGGAAGTCCCTCCAGCCCGATCCCGCGCGGCACCTCGCGGGCGTCGAGACCTGGATGATGCGCTCGCCCTAGCTTGCCGCCCGCGGGCGGCCGCCACGACCCGCTCGGTTACAACTAGGACGTGAGCGACCCTCGTTCGGACTGGCGGTACGAGTCGGTGCAGGCGCCGGAGCCCCCGACGCTCCCGGACCCGGCGCCGACGGAGCACGGCGAGCGCGGCTACGAGCCGGTGCAGCCCGGGACCGGACTGCGCGAGCTCCTCCGCAGGTTCCTCGCGCCGATCCTCGCGGTCGGATTCGTCGTGCTGAAGTGGGGCGCGGTCCTGCTCAAGCTCAAGGTGTTCACGACGGCGGCCTCGATGCTCGTCTCGATCGCGGCGTACGCCTGGATCTGGGGGCTTCCGTTCGCGGTCGGGTTCGTCGCGCTGATCTTCGTCCACGAGCTCGGGCACGTCGTCGAGCTCCGTCGCCAGGGCGTGCCCGCGAGCGCGCCGCTCTTCATCCCCTTCCTCGGTGCGGTGATCGGCATGAAGCAGCTCCCGGACGACGCGTGGAAGGAGGCGCGAGTCGCCCTGGCAGGGCCGATTCTGGGATCGGTCGGCGCCGCGGCGTTCCTCGTCGCCGCCGACGTCAGCGGCTCCGACCTGCTCATGGCGCTCGCCTTCGTCGGCTTCTTCCTCAACCTCTTCAACCTGATCCCGATCGTGCCGCTCGACGGCGGCAGGGCCGTCGGAGCGCTGCACCCGGCGATCTGGCTCCTCGGCCTGCTGATGATGGTCGGGATCGCCGTCGTCAGCCCGAACCCGATCCTCATCATCATCGTGATCGTCGGCGCGCTCGAGCTCTGGCGCCGCTGGCGGGAGCGTGGCGAGGCGGCGGAGTACTACCGGCTCGAGGTGTGGCAGCGCGTGGTCGTGGCGGTCGTCTACATCGGGCTGATCGGCGTCCTCGCGCTCGCGGTGTCCGCGACCCACGTCGAGCGCGACTTCTGATGAAGAAGATCGGCCAGCTCGACCGCCGTGTCCTGCGGCGCACCGAGGAGACGCTCGTCAGCGACGTCTCGCTCATCGCCTCGGAGTTCCTGGCCGGCTTCCAGGCCGTGCAGCGCATCGACCGGCCGGCGGTGTCGATCTTCGGGTCGGCGCGCGTCCTCGACGGCACGGCCACCTACGACCGCGCCCGCGCGACCGGGAAGGCGTTCGCGGAGGCCGGGTTCGCGGTCGTCACCGGCGGCGGGCCGGGCGTCATGGAGGCGGCGAACCGTGGCTGCAAGGACGGCGGAGGGCTCTCGGTCGGCTTCAACATCGAGCTGCCGCACGAGCAGGGCGTCAACCCCTACTGCGACATCGCGCTGACGTTCAACCACTTCTACGCGCGCAAGGTCATGTTCGTGAAGGCGGCGGAGGGGTTCGTCATCTTCCCCGGCGGCTTCGGCACCCAGGACGAGCTGTGGGAGGCGCTGACGCTGATCCAGACCGGGAAGATCGGCCACTTCCCGGTCGTGCTGTTCGACTCCGACTACTGGGGCGAGCTCCTCGACTGGCTGCGCGCGGAGATGCTCGAGGACGGCCTCATCTCCGCCGAGGACGTCGATCTCCTCTTCGTCACGGACGACCCGGCGAAGGTCGTCGAGCTCGTCGTCACGCGCTACGACGAGCGCGTGGCCGAGGGCTCGGCGTGAGCTTGGAGGACGCGCTCGCGCGGATCCGGCGCGAGACGAAGCTCGAGCCACGCGTCGGGCTCGTGCTCGGCAGCGGCCTCGGGGGCCTCGCGGACGAGCTCGTCGACCGCGTCGAGATCCCGTATGCCGAGATCCCCGGCTGGCCCGCGTCGACCGCCGTCGGCCATGCCGGCGTGCTCGCGCTCGGGACGGTCGACGGGGCGCCCGTCGCCGTGCTGAAGGGCCGCGCGCACCTGTACGAAGGCGTGCCACCCGACCGCGCCGTCTTCGGGGTGCGCGTGCTCGGACGGCTCGGCGTGCGCTCGCTCGTCGTGACGAACGCTGCCGGCGCGATCGACGAGAGCCTTCGGCCCGGGCAGCTCGTGCTCATCTCGGACCACGTCAACCTGCTCGGGGCCTCGCCGCTCGTCGGGCCGAACGACGACGAGCTCGGGCCGCGCTTTCCCGACATGTCGGACGCGTACGACCCGGCGCTGCGGACACGCGCACGCGGGGCGGCGGCCGAGCTCGGTCTCGAGGTCGGCGAGGGTGTGTACGGCGCGTGGCTCGGCCCCCAGTTCGAGACGCCGGCCGAGATCCGCTTCATGCGCGCGATCGGGTGCGACCTCGCCGGGATGTCGACCGTGCCCGAGGTCATCGCCGCCAGGCACATGGGAGTCCGGTGCCTCGGCATCTCCGTCGTCACGAACTTGGCGGCCGGCGTGGTGGAGGGCCGCCTCGACCACGAAGGGGTGCTCGCTGTCGCGGCCGAGGCCGGGCCGCGGCTGACGTCGTTGCTGCGCGCGCTGCTGCCCGACCTTGCGGCGTAGGGGCGGCGAGGGGACACTGACAGACATGTCCGGACGGCCGACGCTCCGCGACCTGCCCTCGCTCGACCGGCTGCTCGCGGACGAGCGCCTGTCGGGCGAGCCGCACGAGCTCGCCGCGGCAGCCGCCCGCACGGCGCTCGAGCGAGCGCGTGAGGAGATCAGCGCGGGGCGCGACCCGGGGCCGCTCGTGGACGCCGTGCTCGAGGAGCTCGCCGCCGCCTGCCGGCCGCGGCTGCGACGCGTGCTGAACGCGACCGGCGTCCTCGTGCACACGAACCTCGGCCGAGCGCCGCTCGCGGAGGAGGCGATCGCGCGTGTCGTCGAGGTCGCGGGCGGCTACTCGACGCTCGAGTACGACCTCGAGCGCGGGGAGCGCGGGTCGAGGCAGGAGCACCTCGCGGCACTGCTCGAGACGCTCACCGGGGCCGAGGCGGCGCTCGTCGTCAACAACAACGCCGCCGCTGTCCTGCTCGCGCTGGCGGCGCTCGCGGAGGGGCGCGAGGTCGTCGTCTCGCGCGGGGAGCTGATCGAGATCGGAGACGGGTTCCGGATCCCCGACGTGCTCGCACGCTCGGGGGCGCGTCTCGTCGAGGTCGGGACGACGAACCGCACGCGAGCGGTCGACTACGAGCGGGCGATCGGGCCGGAGACCGCGCTCCTGCTACGCGTGCACCAGTCGAACTTCCGGCTCGTCGGCTTCTCCGAGCTCCCGCCGCTCGCCGAGCTCGCGGAGGTCGCGCGGCGACATGGGCTTCCGCTCGTGGACGATCTGGGCTCAGGCGCCCTCGGTCCGGTCGGCGACGAGCCGACGCCGGCCGAGAGCCTGCGCGCCGGCGCCGACCTGGTCTGCTTCTCCGGGGACAAGCTCCTCGGCGGGCCGCAGGCAGGCATCGTCGTCGGGCGCACAGACCTCGTCGAGCAGCTGCGGCTCCATCCGCTCCAGCGGGCGCTGCGGGCGGACAAGCTCACGCTCGCGGCGCTCGAGGGGACGCTCTCGCTCGCGTTGGTCGCGGATACGCGCGACCGGATCCCCGTCTTGCGCATGCTCCACGAGCCGCTCGAGTCGGTGCGTGGTCGCGCCGAGCGGCTCGCCGGGCTCGTCGGCGGCGAGGTCGAGGAGACGGTCGCACGCGTTGGCGGCGGCGCGCTCCCGCTCGCCGAGCTGCCGAGCGCCGCCTGCGCGATCGAGGAGTCCCTCGCGGAGCCGCT
>DASSCD010000027.1:0-17476 GCA_035698005.1 Gaiellaceae bacterium
GCCCACGACCATGCCCGGTCCGGCCGAGGCGACCCTCGGTGCCAGGAGCCCCGCGGCGGTCACGAGAGCGGCCGCGAGAGCGGCCCGGAGCCCCAGACCCATGGGGATACGCTAGCGAGGGAATGCGTGAAAACCTTGAAGACAAGGTGCGCGCGCTCCCACGCGGGGCGGGCGTGTACCTGTTCCGCGACGAGCGGGGCGAGGTCCTGTACGTGGGGAAGGCGAAGTCGCTGCGCTCCCGCGTGCGCACGTACTTCCAGCGCGCCGACGGCCGCCCGGGGATGGACCGGCTCGTGCCGCGCATCGCCGACGTCGAGGTCATCGTCACGCGGAACGAGGCGGAGGCGCTCCATCTCGAGCAGAACCTCGTCAAGCGGCACCGCCCGCCGTTCAACATCCGCCTCCGCGACGACAAGTCGTTCCCGTACATCGCGGTTACCCTCGAGGACGAGTACCCCAGGGTCATGTTCACGCGGGAGCGGCACCGCCGCGGCACCGTCTACTTCGGCCCGTACGCGAACGCGAAGAAGGTCCGCGAGACCCTCGACGTCCTGAACCGCGTCTTCCGCTTCCGGCCCTGCGAGGGCCCGCGCCCGGGGCGGCACTCGGGCATCCCCTGCCTGGACTTCCACATCGACCGCTGCTTCGCGCCCTGCATCCAGGCGATCTCACAGGAGGAGTACGGGCAGGTCATCGACGGCGTCGTCGAGTTTCTCGGCGGCGAGACGCGGCCGATCCAGCGGGAGCTCGAGGAGCGCATGCGCGACGCGGCGGCCGACGAGCGCTTCGAGGAGGCCGCGCGCTACCGGAACCGGCTGTTCTCGATCCGCCACCTCGCGGAGCGCCAGGCTGCCGACCAGCGTGCCGTGGGCACCGTCGACGTCATCGGTCTCGCGATCGACGGCAGCGAGGCGGCCGTGCAGGTCTTCCCGCTGCGCGACGGCAAGATGATCGACCGCTACGGGTTCCACCTCGAGAACGTCGTCGAAGGCGACGCGCAGTCGGTGCTGGAGGCGTTCGTCGTCGAGTTCTACGGCTCGGCCCCGAGTGTCCCGCCGCAGGTGCTGGTGCCCCAAGGAAGCGGAGACGTCGCGCCGCTCGCGGAGTTCCTCTCAGAGCGCCGCGGCTCGCGCGTCGAGGTGCGCGCGCCCGCCCGGGGCGAGAAGCGGCGGCTGGTCGAGCTCGCGGTCGAGAACGCGAGGCTCGCGCTCGAGGCGGACACGGCACAGCGGGAGGCGCAGCGGCTGCGCCGCGTGGCCGCGCTCGAGGACCTCCGCGAGTGCCTCAACCTCGAGAGCCTCCCCGTACGCATCGAGTGCTTCGACGTCTCGAACATCCAGGGTGAGGCGATCGTCGCCTCGATGGTCGTCTTCCTCGACGGGCGCCCGAAGAACGCGCACTACCGCACGTTCGCGATCCGCGGAGTGCATGGCGGGCCGGACGACGTGGGCGCGATGCGCGAGGTGATCGCGCGGCGGTTCGCCCGCGCGCGCGAGGGGGAGCCCGACGAGAGCTTCTCGCGCACCCCCAACCTCGTCGTCGTGGACGGCGGGAGAGGGCAGCTCGCCGCTGCGCTCGCCGCGATGGAGGAGCTCGACCTGCCCCGCGTCGCGGTCATCGCGCTCGCGAAGCGGGAGGAGGAGGTGTTCGTCCCCGGCTCGGCGCACCCGATCAGGCTCGACCGCTCTGGTCCCGCGCTGCAGCTGCTCCAGCGCGCGCGGGACGAGGCCCACCGGGTGGCGCTCCGCTACCACCGCAGACGGCGGGGGGCGAAAGCGATGGAGACGATCTTCGAGACCCTCGACGGTGTCGGTCCCGTGCGGCGTCGCGCGATCCTGCGCCACTTCGGCTCGGTAGAGCGCTTCCTCGATGCTTCACAGGAGGAGCTCGAGGGCGTGCCCGGTTTGCCGCAGAAGACGGCGCGGGCGCTCTACGGGCAGCTCCACAAGGCAGGCCCCTCCTAGGGCTGGCCGGCCTCTCCGGAGGCGCGCATCGCCTGCGAGTAGCGGAACGTGCGCAGCGTGATCCCGATCGCGGTGAAGCCCGCGATGACGTTGACCGTCGTGATCGTGAGCCGCGCCCCGACGCTGAACGCGAGCAGGACGGCCGCGGGTGCCAACCCGTTCAGGACGTACAGGAGGAACGCCTGCTCCGTCCCGAGACCGCCCGGGGTGATCGGGAGCAGGGTCGCCGTCGACTGGGAGACCTGGACGAGCGTTGCGTTGTGCAGCGACTGGGGAATGTCGAACGCGTCGAGCAAGAACCAGATCGTCGCGAGACGGAGCGCCCAGTCGGCCGCCTGCCAGGGCGCCACCGACGCGAAGTACCGTGTCGGCGGGCGGAGGACCGCGAACGCCTGCTTCACGCGGTCCCAGAACTCGACCACGTGCCCGTGTACCCAGATGCCGACGAAGGCGATCCCGATGACGAGGCCGGCGAGCGTCAGCTGAAGCGCGAGCGGGCGGTCGAGCAGGAACGCGAAATCGAAGCTCTCGAGACGCGGTAGGACGTCGAGCCCCGGCAGCGCGCCGATCGCGATCGCCCAGGTGAGGAGGACGGTTGCCGCCGTCATGTCGAACAGCGTGAGCACGAGCGTGCTCGAGATCACGGTCGTGTAGCTGCCGCTCGGGATCGCGCGGTGCGCGAGGTAGATGCGCACCGCGTCTCCCGCCCGCGCGGGGACGATGGCGTTGACGCCGACGCCCGCGAGGTACGCCGCGTAGATCTTGCTCCACGGCACCTGCTCCTCCGGGTAGGCGGCGGCGAGCACGTTGCGCCACGCGCGGCTCGTGCAGGCCATCTTCACCAGGTGGCAGCAGATCGCGAGCAGGAGTGGCGCGACCTCGACCGAGCCGAGCTGGTCGAGGAACGCGTCGATCCCGTCGAGGACGCGGGTCATGCCGGCCCGTTACCTCCCCGCGCAAGACCGGAGAATCCGCTCAGGGATTCCGGTCGCGCGCACATCCCTGAAGGCGGCCGCTCCGCGGCCGCGGCGCCGGTGGTCGTCCGACGATCCCTTTCGGCTACGGCTGGTCGCCGTTCGCGCCGAGGAACGGGTAGCGGTAGTCCGTCGCGGGCACGAACGTCTCCTTGATCGTCCGCGGCGAGACCCAGCGGATCAGGTTCCACATCGAGCCGGCCTTGTCGTTCGTCCCGCTCGCACGCGAGCCGCCGAACGGCTGCTGGCCGACGACCGCGCCCGTCGGCTTGTCGTTGACGTAGAAGTTTCCGGCGGCGTAGCGAAGCGCGTCCTGGGCCTCCTCGATCGCGTCGCGCTCGTTCGCGAACACCGCGCCCGTGAGCCCGTACGGCGCGGTCTCGTCGACGAGCCGCAGCGTGTCGTCCCAGCGCTTCTCGTCGTACACGTAGGTCGTGACAATCGGGCCGAAGAGCTCGTCACGGAGGAGCCGGAACCCGCTGTCCTCCGTCGCGATCACCGTAGGCTCGACGAAGAAGCCCTCGGAGTCGTCCGTGGAGCCGCCCGTGAGGATCTCTGCACCCGCCGAGCGAGCCTCCGCGATCGCGTCGCGGTGGGTCGCGAAGGCCCCAGCGTCGATGACCGCGCCCATGAAGTTCCCGAAGTCGGACACGTCGCCCATCCGGATCGTCCCGACGTCCTCGACGAGCCGCTCCTTCACCTCCGGCCACAGGTTCGACGGTACGTACAGCCGCGACGCGGCCGAGCACTTCTGCCCCTGGTACTCGAACGAGCCCCGCACGACGGCCGTGGCGACGGCCTCGGCCTCCGCCGAGGGGTGCGCGAGGATGAAGTCCTTGCCGCCCGTCTCGCCGACGATGCGCGGGTAGTTCCGGTACGACCCGACGTTCGAGCCCACGGTGTGCCACATCCCGTTGAAGACGCCGGTCGAGCCGGTGAAATGGATGCCGGCGAGCTCAGGGCTCGCGAGGGCCGCGTCCCCGATCGTCGCCCCCGAGCCGTACACGAGGTTGATCACGCCGTCCGGTAGCCCGGCTGCCTGGAAGAGCCGCATCAGGTAGTAGGCGGAGAGGGCCGACGTGGACGCGGGCTTCCACACGACCGTGTTTCCCATCAGCGCGGGCGAGGTCGAGAGGTTGCCGCCGATCGAGGTGAAGTTGAAGGGGCTGACCGCGAAGACGAAGCCCTCGAGCGGCCGGTACTCCATGCGGTTCCACGTGCCGGTCGGCGAGTACGGCTGCTCGGAGTAGATGCGGACGAGGTAGTCGACGTTGAAGCGCCAGAAGTCGATCAGCTCGCAGACGGCGTCGATCTCGGCCTGGTGCGCGGTCTTCGACTGGTTGAGCATCGTCGCCGCGTTCAGTGTCTGCCGCCACGGCCCGGCGAGGAGCTCCGCTGCACGAAGGAACACCGCCGCGCGCTCGTTCCAGGGCGTGCGCGACCAGTCCGCGTGCGCCGCGCGGGCCGCGTCGATCGCCCGCTGGACGTGCTCGGGCCCGCCCTTCGCGACGTCCGCGAGGACGTGGCTCTTACGGTGGGGCATGACGGCCTCGAACGTCTCGTCGGTCGAGACGTCCTCACCGCCGATGACGAGCGGGACCTCGATGCGCTCGCCCTCCATCCGGCGCAGCCGCGCCTCGAGCTCGACACGCTCGGGCGACCCGGGCTCGTACCCCCGGACCGGCTCGTTGACGGGTGCGGGCGGGGTGAAGATGCCGGGTGCGCTCATGCCGCGATTCTAGTGGCGGGGGCGCGGTCTTCCGCTCGCAGCGGTCGGGCGGAGTGCGCCGCGGGCCGGCCATCTAGAGTCGCCGGTGGTGCGGGCGAAGGAGACGCGCTATCAGGTGCCCGGCTGGGGCGTGGGGGACCTCTGGACGTCCGAGCGGGCGGTGCTGGCGCACGTGTTCGCGTTCGACGCCGTGGCGGGTAGCGAGCCGCACGCTGCAGCGCGTCCGCAGGCACGCCCCCTCGAGGGGGCGGCGAGCCCCCCACTCGGCACGCTACCCCGACATCAGGCACGGAAGGGAAACGGCTCCGTGCCGACTCCGCGCCGACCAGCGACCGAGTCCGAGCTCGACGCCAACGTGCTCGTCGCACGCGTCGCCGCCTACCTCGCTGGGGCGGAGGTGGCCTTCGACGACGTGCCGCTCGACCTCGGCGACTGCACGGCCTTCCAACAGGCGGTCGCCTCCTCGCTGCGGGCGATCCCGCGCGGCGAGGTCGTCGGCTACGGAGAGCTCGCAGCGGTCGCCGGCTACCCGGGCGCGGCGCGGGCCGTGGGCACCTTCTGCGCCCGCAACCCGTTCGCGTTCTTCCTCCCCTGCCACCGCGTCGTCGCGGCAGACGGCATCGGTGGCTACGGGAGCGCGGGCATCGCGGTCAAGCGTCGCTTACTGGCGCTCGAGGGGGTCACGGGGCTCGCCGCGTGATCACGTCCGAGGACGTGCGCGAGGAGCTCGCGCGGATCGCGCCGACCCGGCGCTGCGATCGGCTCGCCGAGCTGTCCGCGCTCTCCCACGCCGCGGGCAGCCTGCACCTGCGCGGGCACGGCGAGTGGGCGCTCCACCTCGACCTCGGGAGCGGGGCGGCAGCGCGACGCGCGTTCGCCCTGCTCCGCGACGAGGGCCTCCGTTCGGAGATCCGCACCTACCAGCGGCGAGCGTTCGACCGCGCGACGCGCTACCAGCTCCACGTTGAGGGAGACGGCAGCGCGCTCGACGTGCTCGTGGACGCGGGCGTGCTCGACCGCCGCCACGCACCCCGTCAGCGGCCACCCCGGCGCGTCGTCGCCAGGGCGTGCTGCCGCGCGGCGTACCTCCGCGGCGCCTTCCTCGGCGGAGGCACGCTCTCGATCAGACGCGCCGCTCACCTCGAGCTGCGCACCTCGACGATCGAGGCAGCCGTCCTCCTCCAGGAGGCCGCCGGCTCGGCAGGCACACGCCTGCAGGTGGCCGAGCGGCCCACGCACGTCGTCGCCTACGCAAAGACGTGGGACGACGTCGAGTCGCTGCTCGCCCTCACGGGGGCCGCGGAGGCCGTCCTCGCGTTGGAAGAGCGAGTCGTGCTGGCCGCGACCCGCGAGCAGGCGAACCGGCTGGCGAACGCCGATCACGCGAACCTCGTCCGCACGACCAGGGCCGCCCGGGCGCAGCTCCAGGCGGCAGAGGCGCTGCGTGCCGAACACCGGCTGGAGGAGCTGCCCGGCGAGCTTCGCGAGGCGGCGGAGCTCCGGATGCGCTTTCCGACCGAGTCGCTGAGAGAGCTTGCCCGGCGCACGGATCCTCCCGCGAGCAAGGCGGCGATGCACCGCCGGCTCCGGCGCCTCGAAGACCTCGCCCGCGCCTGACCCGACCGCCATTTGTTCCGAGACGCACGATCGGGGATACTTCCCGTCCACGTGGGCTCGCGCCCATGCTGCGGCGGATCCAGACCCCATCTGCTGCGGGCCCGGTGCGCGGCAACTGGGGGAGGAGGTCGTCCTCGGAGCTCCTCCCCCGGCCCACTCCTTTTCCGCAGAGCGGGCATCCGCTAGCGCGGACGCCCGCTCGCGACAACCCCTGAAGCCGGTCGCTTCGCGGCGGGGAGCGCCGTACTCCTACGGCTCGATGCGGCATTTCCCCGATGCTCCCCGCGAACCGCCCCGGTTAGACTCGTCGCAGATCGGGCAACGACGGGACGAGGAGCGTGAGCATGGCTATTCGCGTCGGCATCAACGGCTTCGGCCGCATCGGGAGGAACTTCTTCCGGGCGCAGCACGCGCTCGGCGCGGACATCGAGGTCGTCGCCCTGAACGACCTGGGCAATGCCGAGACGATGGCCCACCTCCTCCGCTACGACTCGAACCTCGGTCCCTTCGAGGGCGAGGTCGCGCTCTCCGACGGCGTGCTGCACGCGGCGGGCGAGGACGTGAAGATGCTCTCGGAGCGCGATCCGGCCGCGCTACCGTGGGGCGACCTCGGTGTCGACGTCGTCGTCGAGTCGACCGGGATCTTCACCGACCGCGAAGGTGCGCAGAAGCACCTCGACGCGGGGACGAAGAAGGTGCTCATCTCGGCCCCCGCGAAGGAGCCTGACATCACGGTTGTCCTCGGCGTCAACGACGGCGACTACGACGCCGACGCGCACCACATCGTCTCGAACGCCTCCTGCACGACGAACTGCGTCGCTCCGCTCGCGAAGGTGTTGCACGAGCTCGGCGGGATCGAGTCGGGCTTCATGACGACGATCCACGCGTACACGAACGACCAGGTGATCCTCGACTTCCCGCACAAGGACCTGCGTCGCGCCCGTGCGGCCGCGATCAACCTGATTCCCACCTCGACCGGCGCCGCGAAGGCGATCGGCCTCGTCCTCCCCGACCTGCAGGGCAAGGTCGACGGGATCGCCGTGCGCGCGCCCGTCGCCACCGGCTCGCTCACCGACCTCGTCGTCCGGCTCGGCCGCGACACGAGCGTCGAGGAGGTGAACGACGCATACCGCGCCGCCGCCGCCGGCCCGCTCGAGGGGATCCTGCAATACACCGAGGACCCGATCGTGTCGACGGACATCAACGGGAACCCGTACTCGTGCATCTTCGACAGCGAGCTGACGATGGCGCGCGGGAACCTCGTGAAGGTCTTCGGCTGGTACGACAACGAGTGGGGCTACTCGTGCCGGTGCGTCGACCTGATCGCCCGCCTCCTGCCCGCGTGAGGACGCCGCGGTCGGTGCGCGAGGCCGACGTCGCCGGCAAGCACGTCCTCGTCCGCGCCGACCTCAACGTACCGCTCGAGCACGGTCGCGTCGCGGACGACACGCGCATCGAGGCGTCGCTCCCAACCCTGCGGTACCTGCTGGACGAGGGCGCCGCGGAGGTCGCGGTCTGCTCGCATCTCGGCCGCCCGAAGGGCCCGGACCCGGCACTCGCGATGGGGCCGGTGGCTGCGCGGCTGCGTGAGTTGTTGCCCGACGAGCGCGTACGCGTGCTCGAGAACACGCGTTTCGACCCGGGGGAGACGAAGAACGACCCCGAGTCCGCGAAGCGCCTCGCCGAGGGCATGGACCTGTACGTCGACGATGCCTTCGGCTCCGCGCACCGCGCGCACGCGTCCACGGTCGGCGTCGCGGAGCTGCTCCCCGCCTACGCCGGCCTGCTGCTCGAGCGGGAGCTCGAGATGCTCGGCCGGCTCCGCGGGGATGTCGAGCGCCCGTTCGTGCTCGTCGCGGGCGGGGCGAAAATCGAGGACAAGCTCGGCGTGCTCGAGCACCTCGGCGGCCGCGCGGACGCGGTCCTCGTCGGCGGCAAGATGGCCGAGGAGCTGCGCGGAGGAAACCCGCTTCCGTACGAGGCCGTGCTTCCGTCCGACGTGGTCGCTGCGGCGGCGTTCGAGGCCGAGGCGGAGTCGCGGGTCACGCCGTACGACGACCTGCCCGCGGGCTGGCTCGGCCTGGACATCGGCCCGGCAACGCGGGAGCACTTCGGAGAGGTCATCCGCGGCGCTCGCACGCTCTTCTGGAACGGCCCGATGGGTGTCTTCGAGTGGCCGCGCTTCGCCGAGGGGACGAAGGCGGTTGCGCAGGCGGTCGCGGACGCCGACGCCTACTCGGTCGTCGGCGGCGGCGACTCGGTACGCGCGGTCCAGGAGCTCGGCCTCGCGGATGAGATCTCGTGGGTCTCCACCGGCGGCGGAGCCTCGCTCGAGCTCCTCGAGGGCAAGGAGCTTCCCGGCGTGGCCGCGATCCCGCCCGCGTAGCCTGCGGACGCTCCAGTCGATGCGCCCGGTCGCCTAAGATCGCCGTCCGATGCTCGTCGCCGGGAACTGGAAGATGTACAAGGGTGCACACCAGGCACGCGAGTTCTCGGCGCAGCTCCGCCGGGTCTCCGACCGCGCGCCGGGGGTGGACGTCGTCGTCTGCCCGCCGTTCGTGTCGCTCGAGGCGACGCTGCAGGGGCTCGGGGACGGCACGGGCATCCGCGTCTTCGCGCAGAACGTGCACTGGGAGCTCGAGGGCGCCTTCACGGGCGAGGTCTCGGCGCCGATGCTGCTCGAGCTCGGGGTCGCCGGCACGCTCGTCGGGCATTCGGAGCGCCGCCAGCACTTCTGCGAGACCGACGAGACGGTGCGCCTGCGGGCGGAGGCCGCGCTCGACGCGGGCCTCGCCGTCATCGCCTGCGTCGGCGAGACGGAGGCCGAGCGCGAGGCAGGGGAGACCGAGGCCGTGCTCGGCCGCCAGGTGTCCGCGCTCCCGCGCCACGAGCGGCTCGTAATCGCGTACGAGCCCGTGTGGGCGATCGGCACCGGGCGCACGGCGACCGCGGACACGGCGCAGGAGGCGCACGCGTTCGTGAAGTCGCTCTACCCGACGGCCGTCCTCTACGGGGGGTCGGTCAAGCCGGAGAACGCTCCCACGCTGCTCGCTCAGCCCGACGTGGACGGCGCGCTGGTGGGCGGCGCCTCGCTCGACCCGGCGTCGTTCGAGGCGATCTGCCTCGCCGGCGCCGAGGTCGCCGCGTGAGGGACCTCGTCGCGCTCGTCATCCTCGATGGCTGGGGGATCGCGCCCCCAGGCCCCGGAAACGCGGTCGAGCTGGCGGACACGCCGGTCTTCGACGCGCTGCTCGAACGGTTCCCGCACACGCAGCTCGGCGCCTCGGGCGAGGCGGTCGGGCTGCCCCCCGGGCAGATGGGAAACTCCGAGGTGGGGCACCTCACGATCGGCTCGGGGCGCGTGCTCCTGCAGGACCTGATGCGGGTGAACGTGGCGGTCCGGGACGGCTCTCTGTTCGAGAACCCGGCACTCCTCGCCGCGTTCGAGCGCGCGCGGGCGCGCGGCGGAGACGTCCACCTGCTCGGTCTCGTCTCGTACGGCGGCGTCCACTCGCACATCGACCACCTGCGCGCGCTGCTCGAGCTCGCGGAGCGCCAGGACATGGCGGAGAGGACGTGGATCCACGCGTTCACCGACGGGCGCGACGTGTCGCCGCGCGCGGCGGCGGGCGACCTGGCCGAGCTCCCGGGGGAGCGGATCGCGACCGTCTGCGGGCGCTACTACGCGATGGACCGCGATCAGCGCTGGGAGCGGACGGAGCGCGCGGTCGCGGCGATCTGCCGGGGCGAGGGGGAGCACGCCGACGATCCCGTGGAGGCCGTGCACGCGAGCTACGCGCGCGACGTCACCGACGAGTTCGTCGAGCCGATCGTCCTCGCTGGCCGTCCCCGGCTCGGCGCAGACGACGCGGCCGTCCTCTTCAACTTCCGGCCGGACCGGGCGCGCCAGCTGTCGCAGCGGCTCGGCGAGGCGGGTCTCGACCTCACGACGATGACCCGCTACCGCGAGGACTTCGCTTTCCCGGTCGTCTTCGACGAGCAGCGGGTGCGGGACACGCTCGCCGAGGCGCTCTCGCGTGCGGGCGCGCGCCAGCTGCACGCCGCCGAGACGGAAAAGTACGCGCACGTGACCTACTTCCTGAACGGCGGCGAGGAGAAGGAGTGGGAAGGGGAGACGCGCATCCTCGTCCCCTCGCCGCGCGACGTGCCGAGCTACGACCTGAAGCCCGAGATGTCGGCGGTCGAGCTCGCGGCGCGCTTCTGCGGCGAGGTCGGGGACGACCACCGCTTCGCGATCGTGAACTTCGCGAACCCGGACATGGTCGGCCACACCGGCTCGATCCCCGCCGTGCGCACCGCCGTCGAGGCGGTCGACCGCTGTCTCGGGCGCGTCCTCGACTGCGTCGAGCGAGCCGGGGGTGTCTGTTTGGTGACCGCGGATCACGGGAACGCCGAGGTCATGCTCGAGCCCGACGGTGTGAGCCCGCACACGGCGCACACGTCGAACCCGGTACCGCTCGTCGTGACCGATCCCGGCCTCGTCCTGCGCGACGGCGGAGAGCTGTCCGACCTCGCGCCGACGGTGCTCGAGTTGCTCGGCCTTCCCATTCCCGGGGAGATGACGGGAAAGAGCCTCGCAACAGCCCCGTAAATCGTCCCGAACAAACCCCTTACGGAAAGCGTTCTATACTCCGCGCGCTCAATGGCACTCCCACAACCAGATCCGGGCGTCCTGCGCAAGGCACAGCGCGGCGACGAGCGTGCCTTCTCGATCATCGTCCGGACCTACGAGCAGCCGGTCTTCAACTACGTGCTCCGGCTCACGGGCGACCGCAGCCTGTCCGAGGACCTGACGCAGGAGGTCTTCCTGCGTGTTTTCCAGGGCCTGCCCGGGTTCTCGTTGCGCTCGCGCTTCACGACCTGGCTCTTCCAGGTGACGAAGAACCGGGTCCTCGACGAGCTCCGCGCGCTCGAGCGGCGCCCGCGGGCAGTCGCGGCGCTCGAGGACATCCCGCCGCTCGAGGTCGTCGACGCGCCGGCGGAGCGGGCCGAGACGATCGACGCGGTCTGGCGCGCAGTCGAGAACCTGAACCCGGACCTGAAGATGGCCCTCCTCCTGCGCGACGTCGTCGGGCTCTCGTACACGGAGATCGCCGAGACGCTCGAGATCACGCTCGCCACGGTGAAGTGGCGGATCTACAAGGCGCGGGAAGAGGTCCAGGCCGCGCTCCAGCGCGAGGGCGTCGTCGTGCCGATCACCTCCGCACCCTCCTCCGCGCGCAGCTCTCGGTAGCCGGCGCCCGCCAGGCGCCCGCCTAGGATGCAGGCGTGGCGAGCACGCACGTCCACGCCCTGACGCGGCTCGAGGAGGCGCTGGCGGAGATCGCGGGCACGCCCGTCGAGCTCGAGCGCCCGTCGAGCCCCGAGCACGGCGACTACGCGACGAACGTCGCGCTCCGGATCGCGCCGGCGCGGAGTCGGGCGCCGCGCGAGCTCGCGGCGGAGATCGCGGCGGCGGCCGTGGAGCGCGGGCTCGTCGAGAGCGCCGAGCCCGCCGGGCCGGGCTTCGTGAACCTGCACGTGTCCGACGCCTGGGTCGTCGAGGCGCTGCAGGAGGTCCTCGACGCGGGTGAGCGGTTCGGCGGAGGCTCCGCGGCGAGCCTCGAGCGCGTGCAGGTGGAGCTCGTCTCCGCGAACCCGACTGGACCGCTCACGGTCGCCCATGGGCGCAACGGCGCGTACGGGGACTCGGTCGCACGGCTGCTCGCGTTCGCCGGGCACACGGTCGAGCGCGAGTACTACTACAACGACGCCGGCGCCCAGATGGAGCGGTTCCGCGCCTCCGTCGACGCGGTGCGGCGGGGCGAGGAGCCACCGGAGGACGGCTACCGCGGCGCCTACGTCGCGGAGCTCGCGGCCCTCGCGCGCGATCCCGTGCCGGCGATGCTCGAGCGGATCGAGGACTCGCTCGAGCGCTTCCGCGTGCACATGGACACGTGGGAGCGCGAGAGCGACTTCGGCGCCGAGGTCGACGAGGCCTTGCCCTTGCTCGACACGTACGAGGCCGAGGGCGCGGTCTGGGCGCGCACGAGCGCGCTCGGCGACGACAAGGATCGCGTGCTCGTGCGCTCGAACGGCGAGCCGACGTACTTCGCGAAGGACGCGGCCTACATCCGCAGGAAGCTTTCCGGGGGCTTCGACCGGCTCGTCTACGTCCTCGGCGCCGACCACCACGGGTATGTGGCCCGGCTGCAGGCGCTCGCGGAGATGCTGGGTCATCCGCGCGACGCGGTCGAGGTGCTCATCTACCAGCTCGTCAGCCTCGTCGAGCGCGGGGAGGCGAAGAAGATGTCGAAGCGACGCGGTGACGTGGTCTTCCTCGACGAGCTCGTCGACGCGATCGGCGTCGACGCCGCCCGCTGGTATCTCGTCTCCCGCGGGCACGACCAGCCGATCGAGATCGACGTCGACCTCGCGGCCGAGCGGACGCAGAAGAACCCCGTCTACTACGTGCAGTACGCGCACGCGCGGATCGCCGGCATCCTCCGGAACGTCGGCGAGACCGGGACGACGACGACGCCGGCCGTGCCGCTCGTCGGCGAGGAGCGGGAGCTGGTGAAGCGGCTGCTCGAGCTCCCCGCGCTCGTCGCCGAGGCGACCGAGCGCCGTGCGCCGCACGCGATCCCGACGTATGCGATCCGCGTCGCGGACGACTTCCACCGCTTCTACCACGAGCACCGCGTCCTCGAGTCCGAGCAGGAGGCATTCCGGCTCGGCCTCGTCCGTGCGGCACAGCTCGTCATCGCGCGCTGCCTCGACCTGATCGGAGTGGAAGCGCCGGAGCGGATGTAGGATCCGAGGACGTGAGCGCGGTACCGGACCGGAACCTCGCGCTCGAGCTCGTCCGGGTCACGGAGTCCGCCGCGACGTTCGCGTCGCGCTGGATCGGGCGCGGGGACAAGAACGCGGCTGACCAGGCCGCCGTCGATGCGATGCGCCTCATGCTCGACACGGTCTCGATGCGCGGCGTCGTCGTGATCGGCGAGGGCGAGAAGGACGAGGCGCCGATGCTCTTCAACGGCGAGGCCGTCGGCGACGGCGACGGCCCCGAGGTCGACGTCGCCGTCGACCCGCTCGAAGGCACCCGGCTCACGGCGCTCGGGATGCCGAATGCGATCTCGGTGATCGCGGTCGCCGAGCGCGGCTCGATGTTCTTCCCCGGCGCCGCGCTGTACATGGACAAGATCGCCGTCGGGCCGGACGCGGCACACGCGATCGACATCGAGGCGTCGCCGACCGAGAACCTCGAGCGGGTCGCCGAGGCGAAGCGGGTCGAGGTCAACGATCTCACGGTCGTCGTCCTCGAGCGCGACCGCCACGACGAGCTGATCGCCGAGCTCCGCGAGGCGGGCGCGCGCGTCAACCTCATCCGCGACGGCGACGTCGCGCCGGCGATCGCCGCCGCGCAGCCGGGCACCGGCGTCGACTTGCTGATGGGCATCGGCGGGACGCCGGAGGGCGTCATCTCCGCCTCCGCGATCAAGTGCCTCGGCGGCGCGATGCAGGGGAAGCTGTGGCCGCGCAACGACGACGAACGCGAGCGGCTCGTCGCTGCGGGCTTCGACCTCGAGAAGGTGCTGACCGCGGACGACCTCGTCCGGGGCGAGGACGTGTTCGTGGCCGCCACGGGAGTGACGGGCGGTGCCCTGCTCCGCGGCGTCCGCGTCGTCGGCGATCACGTCGAGACCGAGTCGATCGTCATGCGCTCGCGCTCCGGCACCGTCCGCCGGATCGTCGCGACGCATCCACTGACCAAGATCCAGAGCTTGATGAAAGGAGCACGCTGATGGCGTCCACCGAGCTGCACGAGACCGCCCGCGCGATCGTCGCCGACCACAAGGGGATCCTCGCGGCGGACGAGAGCACGGGGACGATCAAGAAGCGATTCGACTCCATCGGCGTCGAGTCGACCGACGAGAGCCGCCGCTTCTACCGCCAGCTGCTCTTCACCGCCCCGGGGATGGAGGACGCGATCGGCGGCGTCATCCTCTACGACGAGACCATCCGCCAGCACGCCGACGACGGAACGCCGTTCCCCGAGCTGCTCGCGGTGAAGGGCGCGATCCCCGGCATCAAGGTCGATACGGGCGCGCACGATCTCGCCGGCTTCCCCGGCGAGAAGGTGACCGAGGGGCTCGACGGCCTGCGGCCGCGGCTCGAGGAGTACGCGAGCCTGGGGGCGCGCTTCGCGAAGTGGCGCGCGGTGATCACGATCGGCGAGGGCATCCCCACCGACGCCTGCCTGCGCGCGAACGCGCACGCGCTCGCCCGCTATGCGGCGCTGTGCCAGGAGGCCGGGATCGTCCCGATCGTCGAGCCCGAGGTTCTCATGGACGCCGACAACACGCTCGAGACCTGCTGGGAGGTCACGACGCGGACGCTGCACGAGACCTTCGACGCGCTCTACGAGCTCGGGATCGACCTGCAGGGCACCTTGCTGAAGCCGAACATGGTGATCTCGGGCAAGGGTTGCCCGGAGCAGGCGTCGTCCGAGCGGATCGCCCGCGCGACGGTCGACTGCTTCCTCGGCGTCGTTCCCGCTGCGGTCCCCGGCATCGTCTTCCTCTCGGGCGGGCAGTCCGAGGTGGAGGCCACGGAGAACCTGAACGCGATCAACAAGCTGGGCGGCCCGTGGCCGCTCTCGTTCTCCTACGGCCGGGCGCTGCAGGCCTCCGCGCTCGCGGCGTGGGGAGGCGAGGCGGCGAACGCCGAGGCCGCTCAGGCGGCCTTCGCCCACCGCGCGCGGATGAACGCGCTCGCGGCCGCGGGGGAGTGGAGCGCCGAGCTGGAGCAGCCCGTCCCGGCCTGAGAAATCGTCCTCGGGGAGGACGCGAGGATCGCTCTCGCGGACGACGAAACGCGCACGCGCGCGGCCTAGGCTCTTCCTTCATGAGGAAGCGGCTGTATCTCGCCGTGATCGTGCTCGCGATCCTGCTGCTCGCGCTCGGCGGTGTCGTCGCGCGTTCGACCGTCGCCGGCGTCCGGCTCGCGGCCGGCTCCTGACATGCTCGGCCGGCCGCGATCTTGAGTCGGACACGCTCAAGTCGATGGGCTGTAATGTCGCCCGCTTCGCAAGGGCAGGCGAAGCGAAAGGAGAGGGGTACATGCCCGACGACGAGCTGCTGGGTCTCGTGTCGACCTTGTCGCGCCTGACGCACCCACGCTGCGCGACGCCACGCGTCGACGCGCTGCGGAAGGCTTACCGACGGATCCGGAACTACGCCATCCAGCGCGGCCTGACCGAGGAATGGTGCGACCGCGTGATGCTGATGTTCCTCGATCGCAGCACGAATGCCTACGCTGCCGCGTGAGCTCAGGGAGCTGAAATACGAGGGGCAGGAGCTGACGCCGGGACAGCATCGCGTCCTGCGGCAGATCGCCCTCGGCAAGACCGGCCCGGAGGTGGCGGACGAGCTCGGGATCTCGCCCGAGACCGTGAAGCGGCAGCTCGCGATCACGCGCTCGAAGCTCGGCGCGTCGACGACCGCGCAGGCCGTCGCCATCGCGGTCTCGCTCGACCTGATCTAGCTGCGGGCCGGATCGTCGGCGGTGGTCGCACGCGGGTCGCGGCCGTGCGAACATACGTTCGTGACGGCCGAGGGACACGCGTACGCGCGCTTCCAGCGTGCCCTCGAGCACCGCGCCCTCTGGGCTGCCGAGGACGCGGCACGGGAGCTCCAGCTGTCCTTGCACGACGCGCTGCGGCTCGTCCACTTGTACGCGGACCGGCGCTCGCCGAAGTTCGAGCGCGCCGCGCTGCGCTGGCTCGAGCGCTACCTCGCGGAGAGCTCGCCGCGACTGCAGAGCGTCGCCGAGGTGACCGCGAGCCTCGCCCGGCGCGAGTACGAGGCGGGTGAGCCGATCTAGGCCCGCTACCGTCGGCAGCCTCGATGCGACCGCTTTGCCCGAACCTTGCCGTCTTCGTCGTCCCGACCTCGAAGCTCGCGGAGAGCCTGGCGTTCTACCGCGACGGAGTCGGCCTCGAGTTGCTCGAGGAGTGGAGCGACATGGGCCGCGGAGCGCTGCTCGCGGCGTCGACCGGCGCGCAGGTCGAACTGGTGGAGCAGGAAGACGTCGTGGACATTCCGGAGCCCCGCGTCGGGCTCGGCCTGCAGGTCACCGGCGTGGACTCGGTCTACGAGCGGCTGGCCGCGATGGGCATCCGGGCGAAGGCGCCTCCCCGAGTGCGGCCGTGGGGCATGTACGGGTTCGGTGTCCTCGATCCGAACGGCGTGCCTGTCAACGTGTACGAGCCTGCACCCGCACCGGGCGGCGCCGGCGATGCGCCCGGAGGCGGGCTCCGGAGAGTCGACCCTGAACGGCGGCGCTGAGCCCGGCCCAGGCAGCGCGCGCCGCACGCCGGCGTCAGCGTGCGGTCTTCGTGTTCGTCGCCCCGCCGCCCGGGGGGCCGCAGTGGAGGTGATTGTCGTCGCCGCGCCCCCAGCCGGGCCAGCACGGCAGGTCGACGACGAAGTGGCCCGTGTTGTCGGGGAACAGGTCGTCGTTCACCGCGAACACGATCTCGCCGGCCCCTGAGAGCGTCATCGGCCCGCTGCCGACGTGCATCCACGGCCCGGCCCCCACGCGAGCGACGAGCCCCCACGCGGGCGCGCCAGGCAGCAGATACCCGCCGTACCAGCTGTCCGTCGTGGCCCACGACGCATTCCCGTCCGGCCCGACGCAGTACGCGAGGGCGACGCCCCACGGGCACATCTCGCCGGTCGCGGTGACCTCGACGTGCTGGCCGGGCTCGAGCACGAGGCCGGTGCTCACTCCCGGAACGGTGAGCGATCCGACCACGTACGAGCTCACGATCGGGCCCGGGCGAGCCGCGGTCGCCTGCGCGGCAAGCCCAAGCGCAGCCACGACGCCGATGAGTGTCCATACCTTCAGTGTCCGCATGTGGTCGCCTCTGATTCGTCGACTACGCCGCGACACCGTGACGCGACGCCCGCGCGAGGAACGTCGGCCGCTCGGGCCCGAGCTTCAATCACTCGATCGTGTGTGGCGGTAGGCGTCGCTCGCGGTCGCGTAATCAAGCAGCTGTCGGCGGTATGAGAGCGAGCGGCGCCCTCAAGTACTTCCGCGAGGAGCAGCGAGCTGTCAGTGGATCGACTCTCGAGCAAGCGCACAAATCCGTTCGCGCGATTCGCTCCTAGTTAGGAGTGCAC
>DASSCD010000028.1:0-3491 GCA_035698005.1 Gaiellaceae bacterium
GGCCCACGCCGCCAGCGGAGCGTCGCGGGGTCGAGGATCCACGCGTCGCGCAGAATCCGCTCGCCGCGGCGGCCGCCGAGCACCCAGAGCTCGCCGCGGAAGGCCACCGCCCCGAACGCGTGCATCGGCCTCGGGAGCGCACCCACCCGCCGCCAGCGGTCACGCTCCGGCTCGTACGCGTACACGTCGGCTCGCTCGCGGCCGTCCGCGTAGCCGCCGAGGACGTAGAGGGTTCCGTCGAGCGCGACCGCGGCGTGATTGAAGAGGGCGGCCGGGAGCGGCGCCCGTGCCGACCAGCGATTCGTGACGGGGTCGTAGGCCCACATCGCGCCGGTGTTCCCGTCGGCGGTCGTCCCGCCGACGACGAAGACGCGCCCGTCGAACGTTGCCGAGGCGGCGGCTCGCGTGGCCACTGGCAGCTGACGCAGGACTTCCCAGGCGTCCGCGTCCGGGTCGTAGCGGGCGAAGGTCGCGAGAGGGCGACCGGTCTCCCCCACCATCCCGCCGGCCGCATAGATCGCGCCTCCGAACTCGGCCGCCGCGAGGTAGCTCCGCCGCTGCGACATCGACGCGACGCGCTCCCACCCGGCGTCGGTCCCGCTCGAGCGTGCGACGGCAGCCGCCGCCGATCCGACGAGCGCGACTGCCGCGCCGAGCGCGAGCACGCCGCGCGCCGTCACTGCTCGGCGAGCGCGGAGCTCAGGCGTCGCCGCTCGCGCTTACGCTCCCGCATCTTGCGCGGATCCGGGATCGGCACCGCCTGGAGGAGCGCCTGCGTGTACTCCTCCCGCGGGCTCGCATAGACCTCCTCGGCGTCGCCGAGCTCGACGATGCGGCCCTGGTTCATCACCGCGATCCGATCGCTCATCGCCCGCACGACCGCGAGGTCGTGCGCGATGAAGAGGTACGTGAGGCCGAACTCCTGCTGCAGGTCCTTGAGCAAGTTCAGGATCTGCGCCTGGATCGAGACGTCGAGCGCCGAGACCGGCTCGTCGCAGACGATGAAGTCCGGGGAGAGCGCGAGCGCACGCGCGATGCCGATCCGCTGCCGCTGCCCGCCCGAGAACTCGTGCGGGTAGCGGTTCGTGTAGCCGGGGTCGAAGCCGACGACGTCGAGCAGCTCCCGCACCCGCGCGCGGCGCTCCTGCCTCGACCCCACCTTGTGGACGACGAGCGGCTCGCCGACGATGTCGCCCACCGTCATGCGCGGGTCCAGGGAGGCGAAGGGATCCTGGAAGACGAGCTGCATCCTCCGCCGCAGCCTGCGCAGGTCCTCGCCCTTCAGCTCGGTCAGCTCGTCACCGTCGAAGATGACCGAGCCGCTGGTCGGCCTGATGATCTGCAGGATGCAGTAGCCGGTCGTCGACTTCCCGGAGCCTGACTCGCCGACGAGACCGAGCGTCTCCCCCTTGCCGATGTCGAAGCTCACGTCGATGACGGCGTCCACCTGGTCGACGACGCGCTCGATCAGGATCCCTTTCTTGATCGGGAAGCTCTTGTGCAGGTTGCGAACCTGGACGAGCGGCTCCATCTACGTCGCCACCTTCTCGCGGGTGCCGATGCGCTCGCTGGCCGGATGGTCCGAGCGCACGAGGTGCCCCGGACGGAGCTCGCGGAGCTCGGGCATGTGCTGGGTGCATGCGTCGCCGCCCGCGTACTTGCAGCGCGCGGCGAAGCGGCAGGTCTCCGGCGGGTCGAGCAGGTCGGGCGGGCGGCCCGGGATCGCCGTGAGCCTGCGGTGGCGCACACCGGGATCCTCGATCTGCGGCAACGCCCCGAGGAGTGCCTCGGTGTAGGGGTGCTCCGGATGGTCGAAGAGCTCGAGCACCGGCGCCTGCTCGACGACCTGGCCCGCGTACATGACGAGTACCTCGTCCGCCGCCTCCGCGACGACCCCCATGTCGTGCGTGATGACGATCATCGCCATGTCGTGCGCGTCGCGCATGTCGGCAAGGAGGTCGAGCACCTGCGCCTGCACGGTCACGTCGAGCGCCGTGGTCGGCTCGTCGGCGATCAGCAGTGCCGGGTCGCAGGAGATCGCGATCGCGATCATCACGCGCTGGCGCATGCCGCCGGAGAGGCGGTGCGGGTAGTCGTCGAGCCTGCTCGCAGCCTTCGGCAGCCCGACCTCCTCGAGCAGCTCGATCGCGCGGAGGCGCGCCACCCGCTTGGACACGTCCGAGTGGCGCCGTATCGTCTCCGTGATCTGCATCCCGATCGTGAGCGTCGGATTCAGCGACGTCATCGGATCCTGGAAGATCATCGCGATCTCGCGCCCACGGACGTCCTCGAGCTCCCGCTCTGGCAGCGTCGTCAGGTCGCGGCCCCCGAAGATCGCCTCGCCGCCAACGATCCGGGCGGGCGGCGTCGGCAGGAGCCCGATGATCGAAAGCGCAGTCACGGTCTTGCCGCAACCGGACTCGCCGACGATCCCGAGCGTCCGGCCCTTGTGGACGTCGAAGCTCACCCCGTCGACGGCGTGCACGACGCCCTCGCGCGTGAAGAACTGCGTGCGCAGGTCGCGAACCGAGAGGAGAGGCTCTGCCACCTACGTCTCCCTGGTCCTCGGGTCGAGCGCGTCGCGGAGGCCGTCCGCGATGAAGTTCGCGCAGAGAATCAGGGTCGCGATTGCGACGGAGGGGATGACGATGAGGAGCGGGAAAACGCGATACACCTTGTAGCCCTCCTGCGCCATCGAACCCCAGGAGGCGTCCGGCGGGCCGATCCCGAGCCCGATGAAGGAGAGGAATGCCTCCCCGAGGATGACCCCCGGCAGCTCGAGGAAGACGGCGATGATGAGGATGCCCAGGGTGTTCGGGAGGATGTGGCGGAGGAGGACGCGGTGCCGGCGCGCACCGACGACGTGCGCGGCCCGCACGTAGTCGTTCTGCTTCAGGGTGATGACCTGCCCACGCATGATCCGAGCCGTCGTCAGCCAGGACGCGATCGAGAGCGCAATCACGAGCGACCAGAAGCCCGAGTCGCCGATCACGGCGAGCGTGATGATCGCGAACGGCAGGTAGGGGAGGCCGTAGAGAGCGTCCAGGAACCGCATCATCCCGTTGTCGACCCTGCCTCCGAGGAAGCCGGAGGCCGAGCCGTAGGCGACCCCGATCGCGAGGATGACGAGCGTCGCCGCGAACCCGATCCCGATCGAGATGCGGCCGCCGAGCGCCGTCCGAGTGAAGAGGTCGCGACCGAACGTGTCGGTGCCGAACGGGTGCTCGAGGCTCGGCTGTTGTCGCGCCTGCGAGAAGTCGACGTCGTTCGGGTCGTACGGCGAGATCGCAGGCCAGACGATGCAGTAGAGGAGCAAGAGGAGGAACACCGCGCCAGCGAACACCGCCGCGCGGTTGCGGATGTACCGGTACCACGCGTCCTTCCACAGGTTCGTCTGCCGGATCGGCGCGCCCGCGAGCGGTGCGGTGACCGGTGCCGCCTCGAGCGGGATATCCGCCTGGCCGGTCGCGGCTCGCGGGGCCCGGGTGGGC
>DASSCD010000029.1:0-5503 GCA_035698005.1 Gaiellaceae bacterium
CGGCCCGACCTCACTGGTCGAGGTCTGGGCCTCTCGTTCCTCGAGGACGGCCTGGCTCACGCCCGCGAGCGTCACCGGCCCGCGGCCTTCCGGCTGAGCGTCGCCGAGTTCAACACGAGGGCGATCACGGTCTACGAGCGCGCGGGCTTTACGCGTGCCCGCTCGTTTCTGCACGCGACGAACGGCGGCACGTTCCCGTTCGTGGAGATGGAACGTCGGGCGTGAGCGGCCTGCTGATCGTCTCGGACGAGGTGCGCGACGCGCTGGCCGAGGGACGAGCGGTCGTCGCGCTCGAGACGACTCTCGTCGCCCACGGCTTCCCCGCGCCGCACGGTGTCGAGGTCGGCCTCGAGAGCGACGCGGCGGTGCGCGAGGCGGGGGCGGTGCCGGCGACAATCGGCGTCCTCGACGGCCATGTCCGCGTGGGGCTCGGGCCCGAGGAGCTCGAGCGGTTCACGCCGGAGGCGCGCAAGCTCGGCCCACGCGACCTCTCCGCCTGCGTCGCGCAGGGCGCCGTCGGCGCCACGACCGTCGGAGGGACGCTCACGGTCGCGCGCGCGGCCGGCATCCGCTTCATGGGCACGGGCGGCATCGGCGGCGTCCACCGCGGGTACCCGTCGCCGCCCGACGTCTCCGCCGATCTCGTCGCGCTCGTCTCCACCCCCGCGCTCGTCGCCTGCTCGGGCGCGAAGTCGCTGCTCGACATCCCGGCGACGATGGAGTACCTGGAGACACTTGGGATCCCGGTCCTCGGCTTCCGAACGGGCACGCTGCCGCTCTTCTACTCGGCCGAGGGAGGCCCCCCGCTCGCGAGCCGCGTCGAGAGCGCCGACGAGGCTGCGCGCGTGGCCGCAGCACACTGGGAGCTCGGCGGGTGCGGAGTCCTGCTCGCGAGCCCGCCGCCCGAGAGCATCGAGGTCGACGAGTTGATCGAGGAGGGGGTCGCCGAGGCTGCGCGTCAGGGAGTCAGCGGCCAGGGAGTGACCCCGTTCGTGCTCTCGTTCCTGCACGAGCGGAGCGGCGGCCGGACGCGCGAGGTGAACGGCAAGCTGATCGTCGCCAACGCGCGGCTCGCCGCGGACGTCGCGGTAGCGTTCGCCGCGCCGTGAGCCTCTACGACGCCGTCCGCGACCTCCCGGTCGAGATCGAGGGATATGCGCTCGAGGGTCTCGAGCTGCAGGCCCGCGCGGACTTCCTGCGCCGCACGACCGTCGTCCACCTGTCGGGCGGCGGCGAGGAAGGGATCGGCGAGGACGTCACCTACGACGCCGCCGAGCACGGGCGGCTGCAGGATCGCGGCCCCGATCTCCCGCTCGCAGGCTCGTGGACCCTGCACTCGCTCTCCGAGCATCTCGCTCGGCAGCCGCTCTTCCTCGAGGAGCCCGACCAGCACCGATACTGGGACTACCGCCGCTGGGCCTTCGAGAGCGCCGCGCTCGACCTCGCGCTCCGCCAGGCGGGCCGCTCTCTGGGCGACGCCGTCGGCCGCGAGGCGAGCCCCGTCTCGTTCGTCGTCTCGATGGGGCTCGGCTCGCCCCCGTCCACCGAGCGCGTGCGGGCGTGGCTCGCGCTCTACCCCGGCCTCCGCTTCAAGCTCGACGCCAACCCGGAGTGGAGCGACGACCTCATCGCCGAGCTCGCGGCGACCGGCGCCGTCGACTCGATCGACCTCAAGGGCCATTACCGCGGGACCGTCGTCGACACGCCGGCCGATCCCGCGCTCTACCGGCGCGTGGCCGAGGGCTTGCCGGAGGCGTGGATCGAGGATCCGGCACTCACCGACCAGACGATGCCCGTGCTCGAGTCGCACCGGGACCGCGTCACCTGGGATGCGGTCGTGCACTCCGTCGAGGACATCGAGGTGCTCGCCTGGCCGCCGCGGACCGTCAACGTCAAGCCGTCGCGCTTCGGCTCGATCGAGCGCCTCTTCGCCGCGTACGACTACTGCGAGGAGCGCGGGATCGGCGCGTACGGCGGCGGCCAGTGGGAGCTCGGTCCCGGCCGCGGACACATCCAGCTCCTCGCCGCGCTCTTCCATCCCGGCACACCGAACGACGTCGCGCCGCGCGAGTTCAACCTCGAGCCGCGGCCCGGCCTGCCCGAGAGCCCGCTCGAAGTCGAGCCCCGCGCCACGGGCTTCCTCGCCCTGTAGCCGCTCGATCTAGAACGTGTCGAGCAGGTCGTCGATCGGGATGAGCGGCAGCGACTCGAGCTTCGCGCTGCCCCTCGCTCCGAGCGCGACCGAGACCTTCGCGATCGTCAGGTCGTCGGGCGCCTCGACGATGTTCACGAAGTCGTACTCCCCCAGGCTCGCCCACTGGTGGAGGACCTTCGCGCCCATCTCCTCGACGTCGCGGTTGACCTCACGCAGTCGGCCCGGGTTTGCGTGCAGGGTCTGGACGCCCTTCTCGGTGAGCGTCGTCAGCATCAGGTAGGTCGGCATTTCGCTCCTTTCCTCGCTTGCGCGAGCGTAACCGAGCCTCCTGGTCGACGTACAGGATCGCCCCGCCCAGGAAGAGCAGCGGGCCGATGACGGCGTCCGCGAGGAACACGGCCACGCGCACGGTGTTGTCCGCCTGCGACTCGAGCAGGAGGGCGAGCCCGAGACGGGCGAGGACGAAGAGGATGACGAGCGTCGCGAGCGAGCCCGCCGCATGCAGGTAGTCCACGCGCCCGAGGGCGAGCCCCCGCCGCAGCGCGCCGAAGAAGGACTCGCTCTCCAGCAGCGCGGCCGGGACGCACAGGCCGGCGAGCGCGAGCCAGAGGACGCCCGCAAGCGCGAACCAGGGGAAGAGCAGCGCTGCGGGCACGAACACGAGGGTTCCGGCGCCGAGCGCGATGATCCACGCGCGCGGGTGCGGCTGGCCTCCGCTGACGAGTTTCGACGCGTAGGCGAATGCGAGGGTGAAGAGCGGCGCGGCGAGGACGAGCGTCGCCGTCGTCGCCTCCCGCCCGAGCCCGAGCGATGCCTGGTTCGCGCCTGCGACGACGAGCCCGAGCGGCAGCGAGCGAGCGAAGTGGGACCCGTAGAAGCGGATCGACTCGGCGACGAGCTGCCCGACCGTGCGCCGCTCCGGCGGGAGCGCCGCAGGCGCGCGCTCGCCGGTCGCCCTCGTCCTTGCCGCCATCGCGCGGAACGCTACTGAGAGAGCGTCTCGAGCATCGAGGGCAGAGTCTCGCCCAGCACCTCGAGACCGCGGTGGATCCGCCAGCGCTCGCGGTCGCCCTCCCCGAGGTCGTTCGAGACCGCGCGCACCTCGACCGCGGGGACGCCGCCGAGCGCGCAGGCGCGCAGGACGCCGAACCCCTCCATGCCCTCGACGCGCAGGTCGTGCGTCGCGTCCGCGCCGGAGACCGCCGCGCTGGTGGCGATCGGCAGCGAGACCGCATCCGGAAACAGGCGCTGGAGCGCCGAGAGCAGGTCCCGGTCGGCCTCGACCCGGTCGACGACCGGGATCTCGGCGGCGAGGTCCACGTACACGGCCTCCGTGCCGAGGACGAGCGAGCCCGGGATCAACCTCCGACCGCCCGCGACGCCGACGTGGAGGACAGCGTCCGGCTTCGCCCCGCGCAGGTGCCGCGCGGTCGCCGCGGCCGCCTCGACCGGGCCGATGCCGCACGCGAGCCCGTCGTGCCCGCACAGCTCGAGCTCGGTCGCCGCCACCAGGAGCACCCGCCGCGTCATGTCCGGAGGAGCCTAAACACCGGGTGCCGCGGGGCCTCGGCGACCCAGTCCTGCTCGGGCGAGTCGAGAGAGACCTCGAAGAACGGGCGCGTGACGCGTGCGAGCTTGTAGTAGCGCCGGAGCACCGGGACCGCTTCCTCCGGCCCGAGCTCGACGACCGCGAGCCGCTCGCGCCGCCGCCCGCGCCGGAGCTCGACCCGCCCCGCGGCACGTGCGTTCAGCACCCAGTTCCGCGAGCCGTAGGGCGCGACGAGCCAGCGCTCGCCGCCCTCCTCCACGATTGAGACCGGCGTCGACCACGGGCGGCCGGTCCTGCGCCCCGGGACGGTCAGCAGATGTGTCCGCGGCCCGGTAAGCCCGAGCCGCGCGAGCGGGCGGATGCCGGCATTCAGCGCGCGACGCCAGAGGCTCTTCCGATACGGCTTCGGCGCTCGAGCCACCGCCCGAGAGTAGACGGGGACACGCTCCGGCCGCCCGTCCCGGGCGGCCGGAGCGCGCGTGACCCGCGATCAGTGAGCCAGCGGGCGGGTCCTCGTGTACCGGAAGGTCAAGAACATCCCGAACGCGAGGGCGATGCCGAGACCGAGCCCGAGCCCGACCTGCGGCCACTCGATCTCCCGTCCGGAGCTCGTCACCGGGACCTGCTCGGGGCGGGTGGCGTCGAGCCGGTGGTTGTCGAAGACGAGCGTACGGCCGGTGCTCTGCTGCGCGGCGTCGGTCCGATGATCGTCGAAGACGAGGCTGCGTCCCGCCGGCTGCACCGACGTCGAGGAGCTGCTCCGCTGATAGTGGCTCCCGAGAGCCTGTCCGCGAAGGATCTGCGCCTCGGTCGCGGGATCGACGGCAAACCGGCCGAGCCCGAAGTGGCGGTCGAGCGCCGCTCCGCGCAGGATCTGCGCCTCGGTCGCGGGATCCGCCGCTGCGACGCGCTGGAAGTACCGGCCGAGCGCCTGTCCGCGAAGGATCTGCGCCTGCGTCGCCGCATCGACGCCGATCGCGTTGTGCTGGTAGTAGCGGCCGAGAGCCTCACCGCGGAGGATCTGCGCCTCGGTCGCCGGGTCCATCACGACCGGCTGCCCCTTGCCGAGGCCTGGAGCGGCTACGACGAGCGCGATGCCGGCGGTGACGACGAACGTGATGATGCGAGCCATCGCTCCTTCTCCTCTGTCCCCGGTGGCCGTGATAGCCACCTTGCGACGAGGCTAGGGCGTCGCCCGCGGCGCCGAAACGGGCGACTCCCCCGCGTTTGACTCGGGCACCACGCGAGATTCGCGCGCGTCGAGTGCCCGCGCGAGCTCGGCTCGATGCCTGATCCCGAGCTTCCCGAAGATGTGCGAGAGGTGTCCCTCGACCGTGCGATCCGAGAGGTACAGCGCCGCCGCGACCTCTCGGTTCGTCTTCCCCTCGACCACGAGGGCCGCGACCCGCTCCTCCGCCGGTGTGAGCTCCCCCGGCGCCGGCGCGCGCCCGCTGATCCGGCTGAGCTCCCCGCGCGCACGCTCCGCCCAGAGCTCCGCGCCGATCCCCTCGCAGAGGGTGCGCGCGTCCTCGAGGGTCGCGCGTGCCTGCCGTCGCCGCTTCGCCCGTCTCTGCGCTGCGCCGAGCGCGAGGAGGGTCCGGGCGCGGTCGAGCGGGAGGTCGGCCTTCGCATGCCAGGCGAGCGCCTCCTCGTAGGCGGCGAAAGCGGAGTCGAGGTCGCCGGCCTGAGCGGCGAGGAGGCCGCGGCCGCGCGCGCAGCTCGCGAGTGCCGACGCGCGCTCCAGCCGGCGCGCGCTCCCTTCGTACCAGTCGAGGAGCTCGACGGCGTCGTCCTGCCGA
>DASSCD010000030.1:0-6668 GCA_035698005.1 Gaiellaceae bacterium
CCGGTCGAGAGGTGGACGTCGGCGACGGCCTGCGCGTCGAACGGGGTCCTGCGGAAGTCGAGCGAGAGGCGCCCGCCGCGCGAGGCAACGACGACCCAGGACGCCCACGGGTCGAACCTGACGTTCTCCGCGTCCTGCTCGTGGTCGTAGCCGAGCCCGACGCTGCCCGGGTTGAGGACGAGCGTCGGGCCTATCCGCCGGACGTAGGGAAGATGGATGTGCCCGCAGGCAACCAGATCCGCGCCGGTGCCGTCGAAGGCGGTGCGGAACTCGTCCTCCGGCGCCGACGGCAGGACGACAGAGTCGTAGTCGGCCGGGATCGCGTGGCAGCCGAGGAGGGTGCGCCCGTCGCCGAGCTCTGCCGCGGTCGTCGGCGCGTACGCGGCGATCGCGCCGCGTCGTGAGCTCCCTAGGCGGTCGTACGTCCACTGCCGCACCGCGAGCTGGCGCTCGCTGACCGCCTCCGACGAGCCTTCCGCCGTGGACGGGTCGAGCACGAACGCATCCGCGTTACCCAGCACCGTCGGCCAGCCTCGCTCCTCGATCAGGTCGACGCACGCCTCCGGCTCGGCGCCTCCCTGGCAGACGTCGCCGAGGCAGACG
This sequence comes from Gaiellaceae bacterium, assembly GCA_035698005.1. Classification (GTDB taxonomy): domain Bacteria; phylum Actinomycetota; class Thermoleophilia; order Gaiellales; family Gaiellaceae; genus GMQP-bins7. The sequence continues at coordinate 604 of DASSCD010000030.1, forward strand.
ACCCGCTCGATCCCGTCGGCGTCGAGCTCCTCGAGGACGGCGCGGAGCGCGATCGCGTTGCCGTGGATGTCGGAAAGGATCGCGGTGCGCATCGAGCGGCCGTAGGGAGCCTAGTCAGGAGCGCCCTTGACCCGAAGCGCGTGCGGGTGCACCCTCGATGAGACCCGTGAACGACCTCACCCGTAGGCTCGCGGACGCGTCCGCGTCGCATCCGTGGCGGACGATCGGCGCGTGGGGCCTAGTGCTCGTGGCCTCGATCGCGGTGATCGTCGCTCTGCTCGGGTCCGCTCTCACGACCGAGGGCGAGATGACAAACGACCCGGAGTCGTACCGCGGCTACGACGCCATCGCGGAGCACTTCCCGTTCGACCCGGCGGAGGCCGTGAACGAGCTCGTCGTCGTTCGTTCGGCGACCGTCACGGTGGAGGCGCCCGCGTTCCGGAAGCACGTCGAGGACCTCGCGTTCGAGCTGCAGGCGAGCGGCCACGTCGAATCGGCACGCGACGTCTACGCGACCGGGGACCGCTCGCTCGTCTCCCCGGACGAGCATGCGACGGTCGTCCCGCTGTTCCTGGGTCCGAGCGGGGAGGACGGGATCGGGGACCTCGTGGCGATCGTCGACGCCGCCGAGCGGGACGGCTTCGAGACGGCGATCACAGGCGAGTTCACCGCCGACGAGGACTACCAGCGCCTCTCCGAGGAGGACCTGCAGAAGGGGGAGTTCCAGTTCGGGCTCCCGGCCGCGCTCATCGTGCTGCTCCTCGTCTTCGGATCGATCGTCGCCGGGCTCGTGCCCGTTTTGACGGCGCTCGTCGCGATCGTCGTCGCGCTCGCCCTGACCGCGCTCGTCGGGCAGGCCTTCGACCTCTCGGTCTTCGTCGTGAACATGCTCACCGGGATGGGGCTCGCGCTCGGGATCGACTACGCGCTCTTCATCGTCAGCCGGTACCGGGAGGAGCGGAACCGCGGCCGCGCCGAGCTCGACGCGATCACGATCACGGGAGCGACCGCCAGCAGGGCGGTGCTCTTCAGCGGCACCGCCTTCGTCCTCGCGATGGTCGGGATGGTCCTCGTCCCGGACACGATCCTCCGCAGCCTCGCAACGGGGGCGATCCTCGTCGGAATCGTCTCGGTCCTCGCCGCGCTCACGCTCCTGCCGGCGATCCTTGGCCTCCTCGGCGACCGGGTGAACGCGCTGCGGATCCCGTGGCTCGGACGGCGGATCGAGCGCAGCGCCGGCACCGAAGGGCGCACCTGGTCCCGCGTCGTGCGCTTCGTGATGCGGACCCCGCTCGTCAGCGCGGCAGTCTCCGTCGGCGTCCTCGTCGCGCTCGCGCTGCCGATGCTCGACTTCGAGACGGGGTTCTCGGGCATCCGCACGCTCCCGGACCGGTTCCCGTCGAAGCAGGGCTTCACGATGCTCGAGGAGTCCTTTGGCGTCGGCACCGTCGACGACGTGCAGGTCGTCGTCGAGGGGGACGTGCGCGCTCCCGCGGTTTCGGCGGGAGTCGACCGGATCGCCGACGCGGTCCGGGCGGACACGGAGTTCCGGGACGTCGAAATCTCGCGCGCCGACGACGGTCAGGCGGCGCTCGTCGAGGCGCTCGTCGTCGGGGACAGCCGCGACAAGCGCGCGCTCGCAGCGGTCGAGAAGCTGCGGGACGAGTCCATCCCCGCGGCTCTCGGGTCGACGAGCGCCGACGCGCTCGTGACCGGCGAGACGGCGGAGACGATCGACTACCGCGAGCTGACCTCCCGCTGGCTCCCGATCGTGTTCGCGTTCGTTCTCGGACTGAGCTTCGTCCTGCTCGCCGTCGCGTTCCGCTCGGTCGTCATGCCGCTCGTCGCGATCGCCCTGAACCTGCTCTCGGTCAGCGCCGCCTACGGGCTTCTGCTGCTCGTCTTCGTGCAGGGCTTCGGCAACGACCTGCTCGGGTTCAGCCAGGTGGAGGTGATCGCGGCCTGGCTCCCGCTGTTCCTCTTCTCCGTGCTCTTCGGCCTGTCGATGGACTACACCGTCTTCCTCATGAGCCGGATCCGCGAGCTCCACTCGCGCGGGGAGACCGCGCACGACGCCGTGGCGCACGCGGTCGGCTCGACGGCTCGGATCATCACGGGCGCCGCGCTCATCATCATCATGGTCTTCGTCGGCTTCGCGACCGGCGACCAGGTCGAGTTCCAGCAGATGGGGTTCGGCGTCGCGGTTTCGCTCCTCATCGACGCGACGCTGATCCGCCTCGTGCTCATGCCCGCGGTGCTCGCGCTCCTCGGCGAGCGGGCCTGGTACCTGCCCTCCTGGCTCGACTGGCTGCCCCACGTCGAGATCGAGGGGCACGTCGAGGCGGAGGCGTGAGGCGTCGTCAGGCGCCGAAGCGCTCGACGAGCCTCGCCGCGTACCAGTCCTGCCACGGCTCGTCCGCGCCCTGATCGGCGTACCGGCGGTCGAGCTCGACGAGCGCGTGCACGAACTGGCTCCGCACGGGACGTGCCCCGAGGAGATCTGGGAGCTCGGACAGGTCGAGCAGCCAGTCGGCGTACCACGAGGCCCAGTCCGGGTCGTCGCCGTCCGTGATCCGGTAGACGACGTGGTGCGCCTCGCCCGCTTCGCGCAGGAGCCGGGCGACAGCGGCGGCCTGGTCCGTGGCCATCGCCGGAACACTAGACTCGGCCCCGGTGCGCAGGAGCTGGCTCATCGCGGCCGTCGTCGTCGGGATCCTCGTGATCGCCGGCGCGGTCGTCGCGGCCCGGCTCGCCGACGACGACTTCACCTCGGTCGATACGACCGAGTGGGCGGGCTCCGTGTGCACGAGCCTCTCGGAATGGCAGGCGTCGCTCGAGGGGCTCGCCACGGGCGGCGACGGCGCGCCGAGCGTCGAGTCCCTCGAGGAAGCGCTCGACGACGCCCGCTCGGCGACCGACGACCTCGTCCAGGATCTCCACCGCCTCGGGCCACCCGACCTCGACACCGGCGACGAGGTCGAGGACGCGCTGGACGACTCCGTCGACGGTCTCCGCGAGAGCTACGACGAGCTCGACTCCGCCGCCCGGGACGCCCTCGACGCGGGCTCGCCCGCAGAGGCCCTGCAGCAGCTCGCCGCGCTCGCGCCCCAGGCACAAGCGCTCGTGCAGCAGGCGCGCGAGATCGTCGCGTCCCTCCAGTCCGCGTCGCTCTTCGGCGAGGCGTCGGCCGAGCTCGAGCAGGCGTTCGCGTCGGCCGACTCCTGCCAGCAGCTCCGGAGCGAGGGTTAAGAACGCGAAGCGCCGCCCGGGGCGGCGGTGAAGACGGGGAGGGCGGACGCTACGATCACGCCATGTACCTCCTTCTCTTCTTCGTGCTTCCGATGGCGATCGGGTTCTGGGCCCAGCACCGGGTCAAGAGCACGTTCGCCAAGAACCTCGAGGTCCCCGTCGCGAACGGGATGACGGGCGCGCAGGTTGCCCGGCGCATCCTCGACGCGAACGGCCTGAACGAGGTCCCGGTCGAGGAAACGCCCGGGACCCTCTCCGACCATTACGACCCCCGCAGCAAGTCCGTGCACCTCTCCCCGGAGGTCTACCGGGGCGTCTCGGTCGCGTCGACAGCGGTCGGCGCGCACGAGGTCGGGCACGCGATCCAGCACGCGAAGTCGTACGCGTTCTTCCAGTTCCGGAGCGCGATGTTCCCTGCAGTGGCGTTCGCCTCCAGGATCTGGATGCTGTTCCTGTTCGGCGGGTTCATCCTCGGGACGCTCGGGCTCGTCTGGGTCGGCATCGCGCTCTATGCGATCGCCGTTCTCTTCCAGCTCGTGACGCTCCCGGTCGAGTTCGACGCCTCGAACCGCGCGAAGCGGCAGCTGAGCGACCTCGGCCTCGTGGCCTCGCCCGAGGCGGCCGGCGTGAAGAGCACGCTCACCGCGGCGGCCTGGACGTACGTCGCGGGCGCTCTCGCGTCGGTGGCGGTGCTCCTCTACTACCTCTCGCTGCTCCAGAACCGATAGCGGCGACCGAGTTCGAGACGAGGGCCGGGCGCATGCCCGGCCCTCGTCGTGCTCAGCGCTCCCGCGGGACCCAGGTGAAGCGCCGCAGGGCGACGGCGACGCCGGCGACGCCCCAGGCGACGACGATCGCGAGCGCCTTCGGGTCGGCAAACAACGAGTCGCCGTCCAGGTACACGCCGTTCGTGAGGTCGAGGAAGTACGTGAGCGGGAGGACCTCCGCGATCGCCTGCAGGAACTCCGGGTAGCTCGACGTCGGGCCGAACGCGCCGGACACGAACGCCATCGGAAGGGTGATCACGTTCACGACCGCCGACACACCCTCGGCCGAGCGGATGAGCGCCGCGGCGGCGAGGCCGAGCCCGGCGAACGAGGCGACGCCGAGCACGATCGCCCCGGCGAATCCCAGCGGGTTCTCGGGCGCGCTCGCGTCGAAGGCGAAGACGCCGAGGGCGAGGAGCGCGACCGACTGGAGCGCGAAGATCACGAGCGTCGAGAGGAGGAGCGCGCCGAGGTACGTCTCCGGCGGGAGCGGCGTCGAGCGCAGCCGCTTGAGGATGCCGAGCTCGCGCCGCCCGACGAGCATGATCGCGAGCCCGCCGAAGGCGGTGTTCATCGCCCCGTAGCCGAAGAGGCCGGCGAGGAGGACGTCGACCGCGGGCTCGCCGTCGATCTCGCCGTCGTAGACGGACCCGAGCAGCGCGTACAGGAGCAGCGGGAAGATGAAGATGAAGACGGCCGCCTCCTTGCTGCGCCAGAAAGTCCGCTGCTCGAAGCGGAGCTGGTGGAGGAGCAGCGTCATGCGCTCGCCCCCTCGTCGCCGACGAGCTCGAGGTAGACGTCCTCGAGCGTCGGCCGCCTCACCTCGATCTGCTCGAGCGACCATCCTCCGGCGAGCGCGGCGCTCGTGAGCTCGTGGAGGTCCCGAGTCGGGTCGTCCGTCTCCCGCACGACGAGCTCCCCGTCGCGGCGAAAGCGGATCTCGGTCGTCCGCGCCTCCCCGATCAGCTCGGCCGGTGTGCCGAGCGAGACGATCTCGCCGGCGCGGATCACGGCCACCCGGTCGGCGAGCTGCTGCGCCTCGTCGAGGTAGTGCGTCGTCAGGAGGATCGTCTTGCCGAACGAGCGGAGCGACCGGATCAGCTCCCACGCCGATCGCCTCGCGGCCGGGTCGAACCCGGTCGTCGGCTCGTCGAGGAAGACGAGGTCGGGATCCCCGACGAGGGCGACGCCGAGGTCGAGTCGCCGCTTCTGCCCTCCGGACAGCGTCTTCACGCGCTCGTCGCGCTTCTCGGTCAGCCCGACGAGCTCGATGACGTCGTCGACGTCGCGCGGGCTCGCGTAGTAGCCCGCGAACTGGCGGTGGATCTCGCGCACGGTGAGGAGCGGCGTGAGCTCCGATTGCTGGAGCACGACGCCGATCCGCTCGCGCAGCGAGCGTGGGGAGTCGCCGGGGTCGTGGCCGAGAACGGAGACCTCGCCTGCGTCGCGGTGGCGGTACCCCTCGAGGATCTCGACCGTCGTCGTCTTGCCAGCGCCGTTCGGCCCGAGCAGGCCGAACACCTCCCCCTCGGCGACGTCGAAGCTGACCCCGCGCAGCGCCTCGACGCCTCCGTAGGACTTCCGCACGTCCTTCGCGACGATCGCGGCCGGCATCGGGCCTAGGGGGCGTCGACCTCGAGCTCGGCGACGCCTGCCGGCGGGAAGCCGGGATCGCTGCCGGTGAGAGCGACGACGATCTCGGAGCAGTCCGGCTGGTGCGCCACCGCCGCGACCGGCCCCTCGATGCCGGAGACGGCCTCATGCAGGAGCTCCGCCGTCGTCCCCGGCGCAAGCCGCTCCTCGACGAGCGCCTCCGCTCCCATCGCTCGCGCGATTAGCTCCGCGGTCTGGCGGGCCCGCACGAGCGGGCTCGAGAGGACGATCCGCGGCGGCGTCCCGTGCGCGGCGAGATGCTCGGCCAGCGTCTGCGCCTCCGCCTGTCCACGCTCCGAGAGGGGCCGCAGCTCGTCGGGGTCGCCGGGCTCCGAGTGCGCGTGGCGGACGAGGAAGACGAGCACCGGCCGAGGATAGACCGGGGTAGGGTGGCGC
>DASSCD010000031.1:0-2253 GCA_035698005.1 Gaiellaceae bacterium
GAGCAGACCAGAGTCCCGTCCAGGAGCACCGAGCACGAGCCGCACTCTCCCTGCTCGCAGGCGTTCTTCGAGCCCGGGACGCCGAGCCGATCGCGAAGCGCCGTCAGGAGGCTCTCACCGGCCCAGACGTCGGCCTCGCGCAGCTCCCCGTTGATCGTCACCGAGATCCTCACGAGAGGCACCTCTCGAGGGCGCGGCCCGCGAGGACTCGCAACGCGTGGCGGCGGTACGCAGCGGTACCGCGCACGTCGTCGATCGGGCTGGCCGCGGCGGCAACTCGATCCGGGAAGTCCGCCGCCTCCGCGAGCGGGCAGGCGACGAGCCCCGGGACGGGGCCTGCTGAGCCGAAGGACGCTCTCACCTCCCCGCGATCGCGGTCGGCGACGAGGGCCAGCGAGCAGACGGCGATGACCATCGCGTTCCGCGGGCCGACCTTCATGAACGTCTGCGGCTGGCCGCTCGGGGAGAGGTGCGCCGCGACGATGAGCTCGTCGTCGGCGAGCGCGTTCCGCTTCGGGCCTACCAGGAACTCTCGCAACGAGACGCGACGTTCGCCGCGCACGCTCGCGACCTCGACCTCGGCCCCCTCGACGAGCAGCGGCGGCAGCGCGTCTCCGGCGGGAGATGCCGTCCCCAGATTGCCGCCGATCGTCCCCCGGTTGCGGATCTGCGGCGAGCCCACGGTCCGCGAGGCCTCCGCGAGCGCGGGCAGCGACGCCGCGAGCTCTTCGCGCAGCGCCTCGTCGTAGGTGAGCCCCGACCCGAGCCGGAGCGAACCGTTCGCGCGCGACCAGCCCCGGAGGTCGGCCACCTCGTTGAGGTTGAGCACGGTCTCGGGCCGCAGGCGGTCGAAGTTGAGGGCGACCATGACGTCCGTCCCGCCCTGGATCGGGACCGCCTCCGGGTAGTCCGACTTCAACCGGAGGGCGTCGTCGAGCGAGCGCGGAGTGAGGACGTCCACCGGCTCAAGCGTATTACGCTCCGCCCCATGGGAGCCCTGCGCCGCCGCCTCGCCGTCGCCCGTGGCGACGAGCCGGCTGACCTCGTGGTGCGCGGGGGGCGCGTGCTGTCCGTCTTCACGCGCGAGTGGCTGGAGGCCGACGTCGCGATCGTGGACGGCGTCGTCGCCGGTCTCGGGGAGTACGAGGGCTCCGAGGTGCTCGACGCCTCCGGCAGCTGGATCGCGCCCGGCTTCATCGACGCGCACATGCACCTCGAGTCGACGAAGCTGCTGCCGGACGAGTTCGCGCGCCTCGTCCTGCCCCTGGGCACGACCGCCGTCGTCGCCGACCCGCACGAGCTCGCGAACGTCCTCGGCACGGACGGGGTGCACTGGCTGCTCGACGCGTGCGTCGACCTCCCGCTCGACTTCTTCTTCATGGCGTCGTCGTGCGTCCCCGCCTCGGCGTTCGAGTCACCGCGGAGGCCGCTCTCGACCGGCGACCTCGAGAGCCTGCTGCGGCGGAAACGGGTGCTCGGAGTCGCCGAGATGATGAACTTCCCCGGCGTCATCGCGGGTGACGAGTCGGAGCTCGCGAAGCTCGATCTCGAGGAGCGGAGTCACGTGGACGGGCACGCCCCCGGCGTGCTCGGCAAGGCGCTCAACGCGTACGCGGCCGCCGGGATCCGGTCCGACCACGAGGCCCTCACGGTCGAGGAGGGGCGCGAGCGCCTGCGCGCGGGCATGTGGCTGCTCGTCCGGGAGGCGTCGATGGCGAGGAACCTGCACGCGCTGCTGCCGCTGGTGCAGGAGCTCGGCACGAACCGGATCGCGTTCTGCACGGACGACCGCGACCCGGAGGACATCGCCGAGAACGGCCACGTCAACGGCATGGTGCGGGAGGCGGTGGCGTTCGGGATCGCGCCCGAGGACGCGATCGTCCTCGCCTCGCTGAATCCTGCCCTCTGGCACGGCCTCGACCACCTCGGCGCGATCGCTCCCGGCTACCAGGCCGACCTGCTCCTGCTGCCCGACCTCGAGCGCTTCGAGCCGTCCGTCGTCCTCAAGCGCGGTCGCGAGGTAGGCGAGGTCCCGCACCCGGAGGTGCCTGAGTGGGTGAAGCAGTCGGTGCGCATCCGGCCGATCTCGGCCGCCGACTTCCAAATCCCGTTGAGCGGGGGCGACGCGCGCGTCATCGGGCTCGTGCCCGACCAGATCGTCACCGAGTCGCTCGTCGAGTCGCCGACCGTGGCCGACGGCCTGCTGGTCGCCGACCCTGCGCGCGACCTCGTCAAGATCGCCGTCGTCGAGCG
>DASSCD010000032.1:0-2317 GCA_035698005.1 Gaiellaceae bacterium
GGCAGCTGGCAGCCCTCCCGCCGGCGCTTTCCAACGGTCGGAGGGACGATCGTGAGGAGGACGCCTTTGCGCCGCCTCCGGGGCACCTACTCCCAGCGCGACCACTACGAGCTCGACCACCGCCCGACCGAGCCTGTGCAGGCCGACTGGCTGCTCGGCGCCTTCCTGCTCATGCGGCGGACGATGCTGGACGAGATCGGCGGCTGGGACACGGGGTACCGCCACTACGTCGAGGACATCGACCTCTGCTACCGCGCCATGCGCGCGGGGTGGGAGCGCTGGTACGTCCCGGCCGCGGTCGTGACACACGATTACGCGGCGGTCATCGACAAGCGCTTCCTCTCCAGGCACACGCTCTGGCACGCGCGCGGGATGGCCCGCTTCGTGCGCAAGCATCCGGAGCGGCTCCTCGCCCTGTGAGCGAGCGGGAGCAGTACGCGCGCCAGGCGGAGGAGTGGACGGAGCGTGCGTACGCCGACGCGCGCGCGTACCTCGCCCATCGCGCCGACCTCGTGGTCTCCCTCGGGCCGCTCCTCGGGCCTGGGGACGAGGTGCTCGACCTCGCCTGCGGGGACGGGGGGCTGGGCGACGCTCTGATCGAGCGCGGCCTCCGCTACCACGGCGTCGACTCCACGCCGGAGATGGCGGCCGGGGCGCGCCTTCGCCTCGGCGACCGCGCTCGGGTGGACATCGGCGACCTCAACGACTACGCGCCTCCCGCCCCGGTCGCGGCGACGACGGTGTTCCGGGCCATCTACTACGCGCGCGACCGCCGCGCGTTCTTCCGTCACGTCGCCGGCTACACGCAGAAGAAGCTCGTCTTCGACCTCAATCCGCGCCAGTACCGGGTCGACGACGTCGTCGCCGACCTGCGCGCGGCAGGCCTCGCCCAGGCTGAGCTGCGCCCCTTCTTCGTGCCTCAGACGGTCGCGCTCCCGCGGCCGCTCGTCCGCGTCGCGACGGCGCTCGAGCGGACCGGTCCGCTCGCCCGGCTCGCGCTCCGCGCGCGTTTCACGTACCTCGTCGCGGCGTCGCGCTAGCCGCCGAAGAGCGGCTGGAAGCCGACGTCCATCGTCGCGCCGAGCTGGCGGCGGTCCGAGTTCTCCGGGTCGAGGTCGTGCGGCGAGAACGCCGGCTCGATCGTGACCTCCACGCGCCAGGGGACATTCGGCGCAGGGAGCAGGAACGGCGTCGTCACGCACTGGTGGACGGTCTTCACCTGCGTCTCGGTGACCTCGTTCAGCGTCGGCTGGCGGTCCTCGCCGATCGCGACGGGGCCGATCTTGACCGTTGCCTTCCCCGGCACGTCCCCTCCGCACCAGGCGACGCGGGAGAGCTTGACGAGTGCGAAGCCAGGCCCGTCCCGCGACACGTCGTAGCGCGTGTACGCGGCCTCGGCGACGCCATTGCCGTCGCGGTCGCCGATCCAGCCGTCGGAGTAGAGGCCGGTGACCGCGGAGCCGAGCTTGAGCGGTTTGCCGTCGAGGCGATAGAGCGTCGTCGTGCCCCGGCGCTCGACGATCGGGGCCTGGAGCTCCACCCCGTTGATGCCGAGCGCGTACTCCGTCCCTGGTGGCGGCGTCAGCGTCCCGTCGGCGGCGAGGAGGTCCGGCGTGAGGATCGGCCCCGGGCCGGGCGCGGTGCCGTCGAGGCTCCACATCTTCCGGATCGAGGGATTGAAGAACTCGGTCAGCCAGACGTTCGTCGGGTCGGCGACTTGCTGGCCGACGACGACGACCGACTTGCCGCCCGTCTCCTCCTCCACCCAGTCGAACGGGGACGGCAGGTTCTTGGCGACCCGCGTCGAGAGGTCGCGCTCGCCCTCGGCCGCGTAGACCTGAGCCGTGAGCGTCCACGCGAGGACGAACACGGCGGCCGTGCCAGCGAGCACGCGGTAGGCGCCGGAGCCCCTGCGGAGGTAGCGCAGCGCGACGACGAACGCGAGCGCGAGACCGCAGACGACGAGCAGGCCGGCCTCGATCCGCCCTTCCGGCCACGAGAGCTCGCGGTTCGCGAACGCTGCGATCGAAAGCCCGTGCGCCTCGTAGTACGGGTAGTTCTCGAGGTGGAGCGGGGTCGAGGCGACGACGAACAGCGTGAACGCCGTCGCCCCCGCGATCGCCCAGCCGCGGCCGACGCCGCGCTCGATCGCGAGCGCGGTAGCCGCGTAGAGGACCGGGCTCAGATAGATGACGTTCCGCTCGACGACGAGCGTCGCGAAGACGGTCGAGATGTACGCGCCCTTGATCCCCGCGTAGCCGAGAAAGACGGCGAGCGCAGCGACGCTCGTGACGACGAACGCGCGCGTCCTCGGGTC
>DASSCD010000033.1:0-7354 GCA_035698005.1 Gaiellaceae bacterium
CCCCGGCCGCACTCTCGGGCTTCGGTGCTCGTGGAAGGCCTCCTGCGCCCCACTACCGAGTTCGCCCTGGCGCTCCTGATCGTCTAGGGTCGGTCACATGCCGAGCACTCGCTACCACTTGCAGCTCCACGAGGTCGACCCTGCAGAGCCTTCTCCTCCCCATAAGCACGAGAGCAAGCGCGAGGGCGACAGGCTCGTGCTGAGGATCCCGTTCGACAATCTGGCGTCGGGCGAGCGAGTGGAGTTTCAGGTGCCCGAGGGCGCGAGCAGCGCGGGCGAGGTGGAGATCGTCTGGGATGTCGCCGGCGGTGGCCCGGCGCCTGCAAGCTGAACTTCTTTAGTCCCTACCCGGGCGCAGCACTCGTCACGTCTTCCTGCCCGAGCCCCGCCCCGTAGCCGCGAGGCTAACCTCATGCCCGGCGCTTCGCGGGGGCGGTTTACCCTCCACGCAATCGGGGACTCGGCAATCAGGACCCCGGCGTGAGCGCTCTACATCCGACCGGCGAACAGCGCCACGGCACCGACGACGACGATCTCGACCTCGGTCAGCTCGGATGCGAGCCCGCGCTCGAGCGCCCCCTCGCTGTCCTCGAGGTTCGAGAAGATCCGCTTGCGGTTGTAGAGGCGCACCAGGCGGCGTCCGAGCAGGTTGTGCGAGACGTCCAGGCCGAGAATCGTGCTGCCGAACAGCACCCCACCGGGCGCCAGGTAGGGACGGAGATTCGACGCGACCGTCGCGGCCTTCCACTCCAGTTCGCCCGGAAGGCAATGGAAGAGGAAGTTCGCTCCGATCGAGTCGAAGCGTGCATCCGCGAGATCGACCGGCTCCAGCACGTTCGCCTGGACGGTTGCCGGTGAGTAGCGCCGAAGCCGCTCGGACGCCGCCGACAGCGAGTTCTCGTTCAGGTCGAGCAGGGTGATCTGCGGCCGCTCGACCGGCCAGGTGGTGTGGTCGAGGAACCACCCCGTGCCGACGCCTACGTCGAGGTGGCGTGCGCCGACGTGAGTCTCGTACTGCCCGAGCATCCTGGAACTCGGGCATCGCCAGACGAGGCGGTTCGAGAGCCCGAGGACGAAGAGGTCGTAGACCCGCAGCAGGAGCGGCGTGTAGACGCGCTGGCCGGCTTCGACGTCAGCAGCTGTCGGCCCGTCCGTCACTGGGCGGACACCCCGACGCCGGTGAATCCGGCGAACCCGCGCTCGACTACCACCGCGCGACCTCGTGCACGTCCGAAGTATCCACCGCGAGGATCAGATCCGACTCGAGGTCCGTCCAGAGCAAGAGAGCGGCGGGGACGCCCCGCGTCGCGACCCCGTCCAACGGGACCGCCCGCAGCCGACCCTAAGATTCGCGCGCATGCACGGCCTCATCTTCGCCTCGTTCCGCGACTACCTCTTGACCGAGCACGGCGCGGAAGTCGCAAACGACGTCACTGCCGGTGAGCCGCAGTACACGCTGAGCGAGGCGTACCCGGACGAGCAGTTCCTCGTGCTGCTCGAACGCGCATGTACCAAGACGGCGATGTCGACGGACGAGCTGCTGTTCGCGTTCGGCGTCTTCACGGCCGCGACGACGTTCGCGCGCCTGTACTCGGTGCTCTTCAGGCACTCCCCGAGGGCAAAGGACTTCCTCCTGACCGTCGAGACGCCGATTCACGAGGTCGTGCGCGAGACGATGCCCGAGGCGCGCCCGCCCGAGCTCGCGGTCAGGGACCTCGGAGAGCAGGGACTCGAGATCCTGTACACGTCGCCCCGCCGTCTGTGCGCGATGCTCCGCGGCCTCGTCGCGGGCACCGGGCGCGTTTTCGACGAGGCGCTCGAGATCGACGAGCCGGAGTGTATGCACCGCGGAGCGGCGGCGTGCCGAGTCGAGGTCCGCTTCCCCTCCTAGAGGTCTGTGGGCGTGCTCAGGCGCCGAGCGCGCAGCATCACTCGAGCCACCCGAGCGCGCCGCAGTAGAGCCAGGCGGCGAACGCGTCGGGGAGCTCGCTCCACTCCCGGACCGCCGCGATCACGGCGTCGAGCTCCTCGCGTGTCGCCCAGCCTTCGCCGACGATCACCTCCGCCATGCTCGGCGCCGTGAACAGGCCGACGGCGAACTCGGCGAACCACCGCGTGGCCGCCAGGTCGCCGTACACCTCCGGCGCGTGGGCCACGCCTTCCGTGCGCGCGAACCCCGCCTCGAGCATCAGCGTGCGCAGGTGCCTCGAATAGCGCGCGTTCCCGCCCTCGTGGGCCACGGCGCGCTCGAACAGGCGCGGAGCGAGCCGCAGCTCCGGGCGCTCCGGTGAGATCACGACCGTGCCGAGGTCGTCGTCGGTGACCGCGGCGACGCCGCTCGGCCGCAGCACGCGCCGCATCTCCGCCAGGGCGCGTACCTGCTCCCGGACGTACATCAGCACGGCATTCGCGTACACGACGTCGAAGGTCGAGTCCTCGAACGGCAGCTCGTAGACGGACGCGGTCACGAACGTCGCGTTGTCGATCCCCCGCTCGGCCGCGGATCTGCGCGCAGCCTCGAGCTGCCCCTCGTCGGCGTCGACGCCCACGATCCGCCCGGGAGCGATCGTCGGTGCGAGGTCGAGCGCGATGCTCCCGACGCCGCACCCGACGTCGAGCACGTCGATGCCCGAGCGAAGGTGTGGAAGCAAGAAGGGCAGGAACCTGGGCGCGTTGCGGTCCGCGACGTAGCGCCGCTGCACCGCCCCCTCGATCACGTACCGCTGATCGATGCGAGAAGCCTAGACCCGCGCCGTGTCTACGCGGCGTCGCCGAGCGCCACGCGCAGGTTGCGCGCCGCGAGCTGGAGCCTGTCGCCCGCCTCGTTGAGGTGCAGCCTGATGGAGGCGAGGCTCGCGGTCTCGAAGCGGTCGTTCAGCGCGACGGCATGCTCGGCCTGGCCGCACGCGTCGAGGGCCGCCGTCTCGACCGGTGCCAGGAGCTCGGGCGGGGAGCCGAGTCGCTGCAGCGAGGTCGTGCAGCTGCGAAGCGGCTCGAGCCCGCGCGCGTTCTGCTTCTGGGAGGTGAAGGTCAGCCCGACGATCGCACGCTCGACCAGATGCTCCTTCGCGCTCCGCCAGCCCTGGAACTCGTCGACCCAGGCCTGCCCCTGAGCGTCGAGAACGCGGTCGGGAGGCCGCGTCACGACATACATCACGGCCCCGAGCGCGACGAGGAGCACGAGGACGAACGCGCCGATGCCCTTCACGGCCTGCGGGTCACGCGGGAGCGAAGATGCCGTGCTGCGAAAGGGCGGCGACGTCGTCGGTCACGATGCCGTCGACGCCGAGCCGGACGAGCTCCCTCGCTCGCGCGGGGCCGTTCACGGTCCACGTCAGGACGACGTCGGCGATCGAGCGCAGCTCGGCGAGCGTCTCGGCGCGGAGCAAGCGCTCGTGGATCGACACACCGTCGAGCCGGTCCGCCGCGAACCGCTCGAGGAAGCTCCGGAGCTCGCTCTCCGTGCCGATCGAGTGGAGCCGACGCACGGGGAGCCCGGCGAAGGGCTCGAGCAGCGGCCACGCGCGAGCGCAGACGGTGAACCGGCGCTCGTCGAGGAAGGGACGGATCGCCTCGAGCGTGGTCTCGGCGACCTCCCGCTTCGAGCCCTTCAGGTCGAGCACGAGCTCGGTCTCGGGCGCCGTCGCGTCGAGCAGCTCACGGAGCTGGAGCCGCCTGCCCCACGGTGCCGCGAGACGCCAGCGGTCCCACAGGATCGGAAGCCGCCCGACGGTCCGCAGATGTCGGACCTCGGGCCTGCCGCGATAGAGCCGGACGTCCGCCTCCACCAGGTCGGCGCCGAGGAGCTCCGTCGCGCGCAGCTCGACGAGGCAGTTGCCTGCGCGATGGGCGACGAGGAACGGCCTGGTTGCGCGCTCGGAGGGACCGGAAGGAGGCTCGCGGGTCACGTGCGACGAGTGTAGCCCGAGCCCTCGAGCCCAGGCCGCTGCCGACGCGAGACGAGGGTGAGCCGGGCCTCCGCCGCATCGGGGCCCGGCCCACCGCCGCCGCTCAGAGGAGGATGCGTACCGCCGTCTCAGGGGGGCAGCCACGGCGCGCCAGGTCGGACGCGTCGTGGAGGTCGACCTCGACGTGGGAGGCAAGGACGAGAGCCGAGCCGACATCGAAGCCGGCCCGAACCAGTTCCTCGAACCGCCAGCGGAGGATCGCCTCCGCCTCGGTCTCGTCGATCAGTTCGAACTGTGCCGCAGTCATCTCGTCGTCTCCCTCCCCGTGTCGGCTACCTGGGCACAGTTCAGCCTGATCGGCGCACGTCTGCGCCCGCTTGAGGTCCAGAGTGGCCTCGCCGAAAGGTCTGGTCTCCCGGGCCGAACGTCCCTCGAACGAGTTAGTACCGGGCGCGCAGGGGGCTCAGATACGCGGAAGCTCGTCGATGCCCGCCCGCTTCGCCTTCTCCTTGCGATCGAGGTACCAGGCAAGGAGGAGCAGGCCGCCACCGACCACGATCGCGGCGGCTCCGAGGCCGACATCGGTCCAGATGTCTCCGAAGAGGACGATCGCGAGCACGCCGGCGAAGAGGACGACGATCGCGGCGCCACCGAGCTTGAGGACGTAGCTCGTCATGCGGGGCGAGTCTACGGAGTACCGGCGCGAGGGGCAAACGGGCGGGGTGGTAGAACCCCCGCATGGCGAAGCCCCTGTGGGCGCCCTGGCGGCTCGAGTACATCCAGCAGGCAGACGAGCTCGAGGGCTGCGTCTTCTGCCTGGAGGCCTCCTCGGAACTCTCCGAGCCGGGCTCGCTGCTCGTGCGCCGCGGTGCATCGACGATCGTCGTGCTGAACAAGTTCCCCTATTCCTCGGGCCACCTGCTCGTCGCCCCGATCCGGCACGTGGGCGAGCTCGCCGGGCTGACCGAGGAGGAGGCACTCGAGGTGCACGCGCAGGCCGTCGCCTCCGTCGATGCGCTCGGCCAGGTCTATGGCCCCGCGGGCTTCAACCTGGGCTGGAACCTGGGACGGGCCGCGGGAGCCGGCATCGCCGATCACGTGCATCTGCACGTCGTCCCGCGCTGGCACGGGGACACGAACTTCATGCCCGTGCTCGCAGACGTGAAGGTGTTGCCCGAGCACCTGCTCGAGACGCGCGACCGCCTGCGCGCCGCCTGGCCCTCTTAGACGACTAGCGGGCGAGGGGCGCGAGCGCGCGCCAGGCCGCCGGCCGTGTCGTCTGCCAGTCGTAGAGGCTCACGCCGATCACGGCGCCGTCGTCGGAGACCGCGGCGACGAAGCCCGCGAGCTCGTCGGGGCCCATGCGATCGGCGACGCCGCCCGCGACGTGGATCGGGACGTCCGGATTGCCCGTCTGCGCGCGGAGCAGGCGAATCGCCCGCGTCACGTACCCGTAGGTCGCGTCGAACCCCTTGAGCGAGCCGCCCGTGTACACCATCGGCGCGAACGCATCGGAGGTCGCGGCGAGCTCGGCCCAGGGGAACCGCGGCCACGTGCTCGGTCGCCGCTCGAGCCCACGCGGGTTGAACGGCACGATCGCGAGTGGGGTCTCCCCCGCCTCCTGTCGTACACGCTGCGCGAGCGCGACCGCGCGGCGGGAACGGAGCGAGACGTTGCGCACCCGGGTCGACTCGATGTCGAGCGCGACGCCGTCGAACGTCTGCCCGCTCGCCGTCCGGAAGTCGAGCATCGCGAGCGACCGCCGGACGTCGAGCGCGGGCTTCACGTGCCCGGGCAGGTACCACGCGACCACCCTCACTCCGCGCGCGTGCAGCCCGTCGACGAGGCGCCCGAGCTCCGCCGGGCGCATGACGTCCGCCGGCGCGCGGTCGTTCGCCGTCTCGATCCAGACGACCTTCACGCCGCGGGCGGCGATGCGGGCGGCCGTCCGCTCGGGTGCGGCGAAGAGCGGGCCGTCGTAGATGTCGATCCACGTCCCGAGGCCGCCGAACACCGCGGCGTCCGCCCGCGGGGCCGCGGGCGCGGTGGCGGACGACGCGGCGATGGCGACGACGAGGCCGAGGGCGACGAGCGCGGCGCGCACGGCCGAGACTGTACGGCCGACGTGTGAAGGCGATGTCAACGCCTACCCCGACACCTCCTGCGTTTGCGAGACTCGTGTGGCAAGCTCGCGCCGGTGATCGACTCCGGGAGGTCACGGTGAGCGTGGACAAAGCTCTTGCACGGGACCGGGAACTGCGTACAGACGCGACTGCGCGGCCCTGGCACGAGGACGGGTCCGGCACGAGGTTGAGGCTGGTCGGCCCGCTGCCGCGCTCGAGGATCGTCGTCGACCCCTACGGGCCGAACCCGCGTGATGCGCAGCTGCTGCTGCATCGCGTCAACACCTACGAGGAGCTCGAGGTGGAGATCGAGCGGTTGCGAGCGTGGCTCCGGGATGTACGGGCGCGGCTCGAGACCACCCCGGCTCGCCCAGCTGACGCCCCCGGGGACCAGGACTTCGAATCGCTGGCTCGCGACCTCAGAGCGGGCATCAGCGCCGCGCTCGGGGACCGCGGCGCTCGTGCCGACCTGACCTCGGCGGCGAGGGACCGGCGCCGGCACGGCGGCTAGAATCGGGGCGCGCGGACGTAGCTCAGCTGGTAGAGCACTGGCTTCCCAAGCCAGGTGTCGCGGGTTCGAGCCCCGTCGTCCGCTCTAGCAGGCAAGCCATGTCAGGCGTCTGCCGCCTCTCGGTCGTGCCCCCATCTTTCGACCCAAACGCCTCGAGCCGCTCGAGCAACGACTCGCGGGCCGTGTCGATCAGCGCGCCGTAGTGGGCGGCCTCGCTGCTTTGCAGGGCCGGCCACCTAACGCCGTCGGCCGGCCCTGCAGCAACGAACAGGCACTACCTCAACAGAACTCGGTAACCCCGGTACTCGCCTCCGAGGTGTTGCCCGCCTGGTCCACTGCTTTCACCGTGAACGTGTTCGCTCCGCTGTCCGTGGCGTAGACGAAGTCCTGGTCGACGCCGGCTGAGACCGCGAGCGGGCTCAGAACGCCGTTGACGTAGATCTCGTACTCGATCAGGTGCTGAGGATCCATGTCGTCAGTCGACTGGGTCCAACCAACAAAGAACTCGGGGCAACCGTTACTGCCGACAATGCGCACGTTCGTCGGCACTGAGGGCGGGGTTGAGTCGCTCGACGCCTCAGTTGTCAGCGTGACCGTATTGCTCATCGTCGTGTTGCCGTTGAAGTCGTTCGCCTCGACGGCGAACGTGTACGTCGTTGCCGGGATGAGGTGCCGGAGGACCACGATGCGCTCGCCGTACCAGTTCACATGCGCGGCGGCCGGGACGCCGTTCACGAAGACGCGGTATCCGAGTGTCCACCAGGTGATGTCGTCCGTCGACCGCGTCCACTCCAGCCGGACCTGCGACGGGC
>DASSCD010000034.1:0-6421 GCA_035698005.1 Gaiellaceae bacterium
GGCGCAGGTCCCGATCCTGAACGGCCTCCGCACGCTCGGCAACCGGACCCCGGTCCTGAACTCGTGGGCCGGCGACGGGAACTACTGGTATGGCGGTGCGAACCCGCCGGTCTCGAACTACTACTACGTCACGTTCGCCTCCGCGTTCGGCAACGATCCGGTCAGGGCCGTCAACCGGCTCGCCGCACAGAACAAGGCCGCGATCCAGAAGGCGGGCTCGACCGGCGGGTTCGTCACCGGCCCGGCCGCCATCGACGGGATCATGGTCGCGCTGCAGCGGCTGAACGGGAACACGAACGGGGCGCGGCTCGCAGCCGCCATGGAGAAGTTCAAGAACGTCCCGACGGTCTCCGGCCGGGTGAGCTTCTCCAAGCAGCTGCACACCGTCTTCGGGCGGCGGTACCGGGTCATCCGCGTCGAGAACAACACGCCGCGGGTCCTCACGACGATCACGGCCAAGGTCATCCCCAAGATCTAGGACGGCTTGGCCGACGAGCCTCAGCGTGACGACGACGCGAGGCGGCCCGGGGCGACGCTCCGGGCCGCCTCGGTCTCGCGTGCGTTCGAAGGCGTGCACGCGCTTCGCGACGTCACGCTCGAGCTCCACCCCGGCGAGATCGTCGGTCTGATCGGGCCGAACGGTGCAGGCAAGTCCACGCTCGTCAACGTCCTGACGGGGTTCGACTTCCCGGACGAGGGGTCGGTCGAGCTCGAGGGCCGCGTCATCACGCGCTGGAGCCCGCACCGGCGGGGGCGGCACGGTCTCGCGCGCACGTTCCAGCACAGCCGCTCGTTCCGCGAGCTGTCGGTGCGGGAGAACGTCGAGGTCGCCGCTCTCGGCTCCGGCGTCGGCGTGCGCGAGGCGCGTCGACGTGCGGACGACCTGCTCGAGCGGCTCCGGCTGACCGGCTATGCGCGCGCACCGGCGCGGTCCCTGCCGCACGGCGACGAGCGGCGGCTGGGAGTCGCGCGGGCGCTCGCGACGAGCCCGCGCTTCGTTCTGCTGGACGAGCCCGCGGCGGGCCTTCCGGAGGCCGAGGTCCCCGACTTCGCCGACGTCATCCGCTCCGTCGCCGAGGAGCACGAGGCCGGCGTCCTTCTCATCGACCACAACATGGCGCTGGTCATGGACGTGTGCCACCGCATCCAGGTCCTCGACCACGGCGCGACGCTGGCGGAAGGACCGCCGGGCGAGATCCGTGCGAACCTGGACGTCGCCTCCGCGTACCTGGGAGACACCGCCGTCCACGAAGAGGCGGAGTGAGCGTCGAGACCGCGCTGACGGTCGAGGGCCTGCTGGTGTCCTACGGCGGCGTTCCGGCGGTGCGGGACGTCTCGTTCGACGTCGCCGCGGGCGAGATCGTCGGTCTCATCGGGCCGAACGGCGCCGGGAAGTCGACGACGCTGCACGCGATCGTCGGCCTCGTGCGCGCGCAGCGAGGCGAGGTCGCGCTCGGCGGGCGCTCGCTCCGCGGCCGCTCGCCGGAGGCGGTCGCGCGCGCCGGCGTCGCGCTCGTCCCCGAGGGGCGGCGCCTCTTCGCGGAGCTGACGGTGGAGGAGAACCTCCGGCTCGGGCTCGCGGCCCGTCGCGAGAACGGCTCCGTCCGGGAAGCGCTCGCCGAGGTGTTCGCGCTCTTCCCGGTGCTCGAGGACTTCCGCAGGCGCTCGGCAGGCGCGCTCTCGGGCGGGCAGCAGCAACAGCTGGCGATAGCACGCGCGCTCGCCGCGAAGCCGAAGGTGCTCTTGCTCGACGAGCCCTCGCTCGGCCTCGCGCCGACCATCGTCGATCTCGTCTTCTCCACGCTCGCCGAGATCAGGGACCGTGGGCTCGCGGTCCTGCTCGTCGAGCAGCGCGCACAGCGGACGGTCGCGCTCGCAGACCGCACGCACGTCCTCGCCAACGGCGAGCTCCGGCTCCAGCTGACGCCGCAGGACGCGGGTGACACGGACAAGATGATCGCGGCCTACCTGGCATGAGCGTCCTCGTCGCGAGCGGCCTCGGCGACTTCGTGCGGGACGCGGTCGAGCCGCAGGTGCAGGCGGACGCGATCGGCCTCGGCGCCGTCTTCGCCCTGATGGCTGTCGGCATCGGGCTGGTCTTCGGCGTCCTGCGGTTGATCAACTTCGCGTACGGCCAGCTCGTCATGGCCGGCGGCTTCGCGCTGGCGTTCGCGTCCGAGCGGGGCTGGCCGGTGGTCGCGGGGATCGCCCTCTGCGTCGGGGTCGTCGTGGGGCTCTCGCTCGCGATGGAGCGCATCGTCTTCCGGCCCCTCCGCGGCCAGTCACCAGCCTCGATGCTCGTCGCGACCTTCGCCATCGCGTTCCTGCTCCAGTCGATCGCGCTCATCTGGTTCGGCCCGCTGGGGAAGAACGCGACCTCGCTCGTCGAGCTCAACCAGCCCATGTCGATCGGCTCGGTCGAGGTACGGAAGATCGCGGTCGTCTCGCTCGTGACGGCCGCAGTCGCGCTGGGGCTGCTCCTGCTCCTTCTCAACCGCACCGCGATCGGCCTGCACATGCGCGCGGCGGCGCTCGACTTCCCCACCGCACGGCTCGTGGGCGTGCGTGCGAACGCGGTCAGCGCGGTCGCGGTGGTGCTCGCGGGGGTCCTGGCCGCGATCGTCGCCGTGCTCCTCACCGTCCAGTTCCCGACGGTGACCCCGACCTTCGCGTTGAACGAGACGATCATCGTGCTCGCCGGCGTCGTGGTCGGGGGCATGAACCGCCTGCTGCCCGCCACGCTCGGCGGCTTCGCGATCGGCTACGTGTCCGGCGTCCTCGGCGGTGCGTTGCCGACGAACCAGAGCCAGTACCTGTCCTCGTTCCTGTTCTTGCTCGTGATCGTGGTCCTGCTGCTGCGGCCGGAAGGCCTGTTCACGCGCGGCGGCCACGCCGTGGAGCGCGTGTGAGCACCGCTCGCCTCCGGCTCGCGGTCGTGGGGGAAACAACGTTTCCCCCACGAGCCCCCTTCTTCCTGAGAACGTGGGGAACCTTCCGGTTCCCCACACCCCTCCCCGCTCATAGGCCGAAGGTTGGCCTATGAGCGCCCGCTCGCTCGTCCAGCTCGGGGGGCCGGTCGCGCTCGTCCTCGCCGCGGCCCTCGTCGGCGTGACGGTCTCCCGTTCGACCGAGATCTACGTCATCAACGCGCTCGTCATGGTCTCGATCGTCGTCGCGCTGTACGTCTTCGTCGGGAACTCGGGCGTCCTCTCGTTCGGCCACATCAGCTTCGTCGCGGTGGGGGCGTGGACGGCAGGAGTACTCTCGGTGCCGGAGGCGGAGAAACCGGCCTTCATGCCCTACCTCTTCGGGTTCCTGCGTGACACCACCGTCGGAAACGTGCCCTCGCTCGTGCTCGCCGGCGTCGCGGGGGGCGTGTTCGCGTTGCTCGTCGGCTTGCCGCTGATGCGGCTGTCCGGCCTTGCTGCGGGCATTGCGACGTTCGCGGTCCTCGAGATCACGCACAACGTGCTTCGCTACTACGAGAAGGTCGGGCCGGGGCTGAACACGTTCTCCTCCGTGCCCGAGACGACGAACCTCCAGCAGGCCGCGCTCGGCGCGCTCGTCGCGATCGTCATCGCGTTCGCCTATCAGCGGAGCCGCTTCGGGCGGCAGCTGCGCGCGGCCCGGGAGGATCCGGCCGCCGCACGCGCGGTCGGCGTCTCGATCTACCGGCAGCGGCTGACCGCCTTCGCGCTCTCCGGGTTCCTCGCCGGGCTCGCGGGCGGGCTGTACGTGCACTTCCTCCCCCTGCAGATCGACGGCCTCTATCTCGACCTCACGTTCATCACGCTCGCGATGCTGGTGATCGGCGGCGCGACGTCGCTGTGGGGCGCGGTCGTCGGGGCCTTGGCGGTCAGCGCGCTCGACTCCGTGCTCGCGAACGCCGAGACGGGCATCGAGGTGCTCGGGCGCTCGTTCGACGTGCCCGCCGGCACGCGCCTCGTCGTCGTCAGCGCGCTCATGGCCTTCGTCCTCATCGTGCGACCGAGCGGTCTCACCGGCGGGAAGGAGCTCACGTTCGACTCGCTGCGTCAGCTGCGCGCCCGCGCGCCCTCCGCACCGAAGGAGGCGATCGAGTGAGGATCTGCGTGGTCGGCTGTGGCGCCGTGGGATCGCTCTTCGCTGCGAATCTCGCCGGGCTCGACGACGTCGAGGTGTGGGCATACGACCTCTCGCGGCCTCACGTCGACGCGATCAACGAGGGCGGGCTGCGGCTGACCGGGGCCGGCGATGTCCACGGGCGCCTGCGCGCGACGACCGACGCCGCCGAGCTGCCCGCCTGCGACTTCGGGATCGTGGCGACGAAGGCGATGCACACGGAGGCGGCGATCGCCGCGACCGCGCACGCGTTCGCGGAGGGAGCCGTCGCGACGGTGCAGAACGGGGTCGGCAACGAGGAGGCCCTCGCGCGGCACGTCGCGCGGGTGATTCGGGGCACGACCTTCCCGGCCGGGAAGATCCTGGAGCCCGGCCTCGTGCAGTGGGACGTGCGGGGCGACACGACGCTCGGCCCGTTCGAGCCGAGCCCCGCGCCGACGGACGAGATCGAGCGGCTCGCCGACGCCTGCAATCGGGGAGGCATGCCCACGCACGCCGTGCCCGACGCGCGCCCTGCGCAGTGGCGGAAGGTGATCTTCAACGCTGCCACGAACCCCGTCGGCGCCCTGACCGGCCTCACGCACGGCTGGGTCTGCGAGCGCGCCGACCTGCGGGCGCTCGTGTCCGCCCTCGTCGACGAGGGCAAGGCCGTCGCCGCAGCGCAGGGCATCGTCCTCGACGCCGACCCCGAGGAGCTGATCGACCACGCGGCCCGCCCCGACGTCGCCTACGGCCACAAGGCGAGCATGCTCCAGGACGTCGAGGCACGCCGCGCGACCGAGATCGACTACCTGAACGGCGGCATCGGGCGCTTCGGGCGGGAGCTCGGGGTCGCGACCCCGCTGAACGACGCCGTGACCGCCCTCGTCAAGGGACTGGAGGCCTCATGGACCTGAACGCGGAGCTGGAGCGCCGCCACGCGAACGTCCGCGCTGCGATGGCGGAGCACGACCTGGACGCGCTCGTCGTCTCCGGGAGCGAGTACACCGGGTTCGAGGGCGCCGTGACGTACCTCTCGGGGTTCCAGATCGTGCACCGGTATGCGTACGTCGTCGTCCCGGCCGACGGGGAGGCGTGGGTCGTCTTCCCGGCGGAGGCCCGGTACGTCGGCGAGCACGGAACCGCCCGGCTCGAGCAGGTCTTCCACGAGCGGCCGGGAGAGCACATCGCCGCTCAGGCGCAGGACGCGGGGTGGCGGCGGGTCGGCGTGTACGGGCTCGACTACGTGATGGCCGTGCGCGACTACCACGCGCTCGCCTCGCTCGACGGCGTCGAGGTCGTCCCCTTCGACGTCGAGTTCGACCTCGCCCGCGCGGTGAAGAGCGCCGCGCAGCTCGAGTCCGTCCGCGACTCGGTGCGCATCAACGAGCGCGGCTTCGAGCTCTTCCTCGAGGCCTACGCGCCCGGGAAGACCGCTGCCGAGGTCATGGCCGTGGCCGAGGAGTGGTTCGTCGCCGAGGGCTGCGGGCGCCTGACCATGAACATGGTCCTGACGGGCACCGACGAGCTCGCACGACCGGAGTTCAAGATCGCGCGGAGCGACGAGGTGCTCGGCGGCTTCGTCCTGCCCTCGCTCGAGATCGCGGGGCCCGGGATGCACTGGGTCGAGGTCTCGCGCGCGATCGGCGCCTCGGGCGGTTCGCTGTCCGCGGACACCGCCCGGATGCTCGAGGCCTACGAGGAGTACTTCGCGGCCGCACGGGAGGCGATGAAGCCGGGGCTGACATGCCACGACGTACACCAGGCCGTCTCCGCCGGCTTCCTCGACCGGGGGTTCCACCTCGGGCACGTCACGGGGCACTCGATCGGGATGACGATGATCGAGTTTCCCAAGGTCGGCGAGGGGGTGGACATCGAGCTCGAGGAGGGCATGGTGTTCTCGATGCACCCGCACGCGATCGCGCAGAACGGGGAGGACTGCCTGTACATGCAGGAGACCTGGCTCGTCACCGCGGGCGGCGGCGAGCCGCTCTCCACGCTCCCGATGCAGGTGTTCCGTGCGTAAACCGTCGCCGCCACGATCGCGCTTCCACTGGAGTGCCTTGCTCGGCGGGCTACAATCCGGCCTGTGAGCTGGCCGTGGCTCGTGGCGCTCGTCCTCGCGGCCGCACTGCTGGTCGCGGTCGAATGGCCGCGCCTGGGAAGGCGCTTCGGCGCCGAGGCGCGCAGGAAGCGCGAGCGTCAGAAGCGGAAGGCGCGCCTCCACGTCGTCACGCCCGACGACGAGAGCGAGGAGTTCATCCGCTCGGTCCAGCGCGACCTGGACGCGCTTCCCACGATCGAGGAGCGCGACCGAAAGACCTAGCCGGCTAGCGGCGGA
>DASSCD010000035.1:0-5804 GCA_035698005.1 Gaiellaceae bacterium
TGGCTCCACCTCGACGCCGAGAAGCTCGACCGGGCCGAGCGCTGGTTCGAGCGCTGGGAGGACTGGGCGGTCTTCCTCGGGCGCCTCACGCCCGTCGTCCGTTCGTTCGTCTCGGTCCCCGCGGGCGTGCTCGAGGCCCGCTTCGTCCGCTACACGCTGCTGACGCTCGCCGGGTCGGCGATCTGGTGCTTCGCGTTCGCCGGGGCCGGCTACCTGGCCGGCGACAACTGGGAGGACTTCCACCACGCCTTCCGCTACTTCGACTACCTCGTGGCCGCCGCGATCGTGGCCGCGGTCGCGTGGCTCGTCGTGCGGCGCGTGCGGAAGCGCCGGCGCCTCGCCGAGGAGACTCAGGGCGGCTGAGGAAGGAAAGAGTTGCCGCACGTGCCTCTCCGGGTCGTGCGGGAGGCTGGACCCCCCGGAGCTACACTCGCCCTCGTGACTCGCCCGATCCCGCTCGTCGACGTCAAGGCGCAGTACGCGCCGCTGATCCCGGAGCTCCGGGAGCGCTTCGACGCCGTCCTCGACTCGGGCCGCTTCGTCTTCGGCCCGGAGGTCGAGGCCTTTGAGCACGAGGCCGCGGCGTTCCTCGGCGTGCCGCACGCGATCGGCGTCGCCAACGGGACGGACGCGCTCGTCCTCGCGCTCGAGGCGCTCGGCGTGGGACACGGGGACGAGGTGATCTGCCCCGCGTTCACGTTCTTCGCGACCGCCGAGGCGATCGCACGCGTCGGCGCGACGCCGGTGTTCGCCGACATCGACCCGGGGTCGCTCAACCTCGATCCCGAGGACGTCGCCGCGCGGATCACGCCGCGCACCAAGGCGATCGTCGCAGTCCACCTCTTCGGCCGTCCGGCGCCGCTCGCGGAGCTCGCGGCACTCGGGCTCCCGCTCGTCGAGGACGCCGCCCAGGCCTTCGGCGCCGAGGGCGTCGCGAACACGGGCGTCTGCTCGACGTTCAGCTTCTTCCCGACGAAGAACCTGTTCGCGCTCGGGGACGGCGGCCTCGTGACGGCGCTCGACGACGACGTCGCGGAGCGCGTGCGCATGCTGCGCTTCCACGGGTCCCGCGACAAGGTCACCTTCGAGCTGATCGGGACGAACTCCCGCCTGGACGCGATCCAGGCGGCGGCGCTTCGGGTCTTCCTGCCTCGTCTCACGGGCTGGAACGCGGCCCGGCGCGAGGCGGCTGCACGGTACGCCGAGCTCGGCCTCGGCGACCTCGTCGACCTGCCGCCCGACGACTCCGGCCACGTCTACCACATGTACGTCGTCCGTTCTGCGCAGCGGGCCGAGATCGCCGGGGCGCTCACGGCTGCCGGGATCGCGTCCGCGTCCTACTACGGGACCCCGCTCCACCTCCAGCCCGCCCTCGCGTACCTCGGGTGGGCACGCGGCTCGCTGCCCGAGACCGAGCGGGCCGCGGCCGAGAACCTCGCGCTCCCGATGTGGGGCGGAATCGGGCCCGAGGAGCAGGAGCGGGTCGTCGAGACCGTGCGCTCGGCGCTCGGCGTTCCCGCGTAGCGATGCGGTCGCCTGTCACGAGACACAGGCTCTGGCAGGTCGTCGTCGACGCGGTCCTGATCGCTGCCGCCTGGATGTTGTCCTGGTACGTGCGCTTCGACGGCGACACGGGGCCCGTCTACTACGACCGCTACGTCGAGTGGGACGTCGTCGTCCTCGTCGTCGGAGTTGCTCTCCCGGTCTTCGTCGCGTTCGGCTTCTACAACCGCTGGTGGCGGTACGTGTCCACGAGCGACATGTGGAGCGCCGTGCGCGGGGTCTTCGTCGCGGTCGTCGCAACCTTCCTCGTCTTCACGCTGCTCGACTTCCACCCCGCGTCGGTCCCCCGCGGGATCTGGGTCGTCGACGCACTCCTCCTGCTCGCCTTCGTCACCGGCTCGCGCTTCCTCGCGCGCACGCTCATCGAGCGCCCCTCCGCGGGCGCCATCGTCGCCCGGGGCAAGGAGGTCGTCATCGTCGGCGCCGGCGACGCCGCGCAGCTGATCCTGCGCGAGATGCAGAAGAACCCGGCGCTCGGCTACACGCCCATCGGCCTCGTCGACGACGACCCGCGCAAGAAGAATCTCCGCGTCCACGGCGTCCGCGTGCTCGGGACGACGCGCGAGCTCCGGCATCTCCTCCGCGACCGGCGGCCGGACGAGCTGCTGATCGCGATCCCGTCCGCCGCGGGCGAGGTTCGCGAGCGCATCGTCGAGGTCGCGCGCGCCGAGCGCGTCCCCGTGAAGACGCTGCCCGGGCTCCCGGAGCTGATCGCCGGCGACTACAATCTCGCGGGGCAGATCCGCCCAGTCGAGGTCGAGGACCTCCTCGGCCGCGAGCCGGTCGACGTCGACATCGACGCGATCGCCGGCTACGTGACCGGCCAGGTCGTCCTCGTCACAGGTGCGGGCGGCTCGATCGGGTCGGAGCTCTGCCGACAGCTTGCACGCGTCGGCCCGACCCGCCTCGTCCTCGTCGACAACGGCGAGCCGGGGCTGTTCGAGATCGAGCGCGAGCTCGTGGACGAGCGCGGCTTCCACGCGACCGCCGCCGTGCTCGCCGACGCCGGCAACGCGGCGAAGATGCGCCAGGTCTTCGAGAAGTACCGCCCCGGGGTCGTGTTCCATGCCGCGGCCTACAAGCACGTGCCGCTGATGGAAGCGAACCCGCTCGAGGCCGTCCGCAACAACGCGCTCGTGACGAGGACTGTCGCCGACGTCGCGGTCGAGTTCGGCGCCGAGCGGTTCGTCCTCGTCTCTACGGACAAGGCCGTGAACGCGAAAACCGTGATGGGCCAGTCGAAGGCGCTGTGCGAGTGGATCGTCGAGGCATGGGGGCATCGCGAGGACACGGGGACGCGCTTCTGCGCAGTTCGCTTCGGCAACGTCCTCGGATCCTCGGGCAGCGTCATCCCGATCTTCCGGAAGCAGATCGCCCGCGGCGGGCCGGTCACCGTGACCCATCCGGAGATGACGCGCTACTTCATGACGATCCCGGAGGCCGTCCAGCTCGTCATCCAGGCGGGCGCGATCGGAGGCCGCGGGCAGGTCTACGTCCTCGACATGGGCGAGCCGGTCCGGATCGTCGACCTCGCCGACACGATGATCCGCCTCTCGGGCAAGGAGCCGGCGGTGGACGTCGAGATCGAGTTCGTCGGGGCCCGTCCGGGCGAGAAGCTCCACGAGGAGCTGTGGTCGGAGACCGAGACCGTCACCCCGACCGCCCACGAGGCGATCTTGCTGCTGACGCGTCCGCCGATCGACGCACTCTGGCTCGAGGAGGAGCTGGACGCGCTGCGCGGGCTCGTCGAGGCGGGGGAGACGCTCGAGCTCGTCGGCCGGCTGCACTCGCTCGTCGGCGCGCCACGCCGCACGGCTTCGGAACAGCTCGGCGCGGGCGCCGCCGTGGAGACGGCGCCCGCATCCGAGTCGGTCTAGCGCGCTACGAGCTCGGCGCGCGCAGGAGCAGGAGCTGCCCGTGCTCCCGCTTCGGAACCGCCGGAGCGTCGTTCCCTCCGCTCAGCGTCTCGTCCCACCCGTGGGCTTGCACGTCGAGGAGGAACGCGCCCGGGCCGAAGACCGACGAGACGTCGACGATCCCGCTTGACTCCCACGATCCCCGGTTCAGAGCCGGCGCGCCGGGCACCGCCTGGTTGACCTCCGCGACGACCGTCAAGCCTCCAGCGGGGAGGCCGTAGCGCCACACTCGGGCGTTCGTGGCGTTCGGGAACGACGCGGACTGCGCGTTGTGCCCGCCCGTGTCCTCCTGGATGAAGAGCCCGTCGGGGGTCGTCTCCACGTTGTCCGGCTGGTGCACGGCGTTCGGGTTGCGGTAGCCGAGTGCGTCGAAGTCCGCGCCCGGCAGGATGTCGAGCGTCGCGCCCTCGAGCGGGTTCGATCCGAGCGTCAACTTCCAGATCCGTCCGTTCGGGTACGGCCCCTCGGTTCCCGACGGCCCGCGGCGGAGTCGGCCGGTGATCGCATCCGGGAGCGCACGGGGCTCACCGCTGTCCGCGAGGTACTGCACCCGGGGGTTGGTCCGGTCGTATGCCGTGTCCTCGATACGGATGAACTGGAACGCGTTGTTCAGGTTGCTCCAGCGCTCGAGGACCCACTGGGGGCCGTCAGGGATGCCGGCCGGGGGCGCCGGATAGTCCGGGTCCGGGAAGTCGAGCGACGTTATGTCGCGCGCGGAAGGGTCTCCGCCCAGCTTGCCGGTCGCGATGTCCCGCGGAACCGGGATGAAGTGCCCGGGCACGGCGGCCATCCCCTCGGTCACGTCCCCGTAGTCGTTGATCGCCGGATCGTCGGCGACGAACGCGTACAGCGCCCCGTCGTCGTTCCAGACGTCGGCTCCGCTCGCCGCCTTGTACAGGTACAGCTGCGACGCCGGCGCGTCGAACGTGTCGTCGCCCGAGAGGACGACCGGGTATCCGTAGCCCGGAACTCCGACCGAGTTCTCGTGGTTGTGCCGTCCCATGCCGTAGATCGACCGGAACGCGCCGCTCTTGACGTCGTACGCGACGACGACGCCCGCCTGCTCGGCGCCGGGCTCGCTTAGTTGCACGCCGGGCTGATGCCACGAGTCCGACTGACGGAGGACGATGTCGCGCGCCTCCTCGTTCGTGAAGAGCAGCGTGCGCTCGAACCCGTGTTCGGTTCCGACGACGAAGTTCGAGCAGAAGCGCTGGTAGCCGGCGCTCTGGGGGATCACGTACTCGCCCTTCAACACGCCGGTGCTGTGCTGGTTCAGACGCAGCTGGCTGACCGTGGCGTTGAGTCCGTCCTGGCGGGTCGCGGGGAACGGGACCGGCGACAGCTCGTGGTTGACGAGGATGTCCACCGTTCCATGGCCGTTCACGTTCCCGATCGCGATCCCGTCCGGGATGGCCTCGAAGGTGTAGCCGCCCGGAAGCGTGTCTCCGACCGAGATGATCGCCGCCGTCGACCAGCCGTTCCTGCCGTCGAGCATCTTCGCGGCCGCCGTCTTGAAGCCGCTGTCGTTGGTTCCCGCCGCCGCCGCGGTCGCGAGGACGAACACGAGCGCGAGCACGCCGCCAGCCAGTGCTGGTACGAGCCTTCTCATCTCCCCTCCCTTGGTCTGACGCGGGGACCCTAGCGCGACCGGGACGCTCCAGGCTACGGTTCGAGCGCGCCCAGCAGCAGGTCGAGGAGCAGCGCCGGATCGCGCTCCACCCGCTCGGTGCGACCCTCCCGCTTCCGCAGCGGCAGGTCGTCCGGCGACGTCAGGACCGCGAGCCGCCCTGCCTGGACGAGCATCTCGTCCACCGCACCAATGCGGCCCGCAAAGGTCGTGTAGACGGGGACGCCGAGCGCGACGGCCTCGCGGTTCATGGTCCCGCCCGCCGACACGACGAGGTCCGCGAGCCCCACGAGGCTGCGAGCGTCGACGGCCCGCTCGGGGACGACCAGGGACGGGAGGGCGAGTCGCTCGACGTCCACGCGCTGCTCCGGCGTGCGGGGGAGGACGACCGCCCGCACCGCGGGGTCGTCTCCGAGGCGACGCAGCACGTCGGCGAACAGCGGGTTACCGTGCCGGTGGTAGAGGGAGACCTCGGGCGGGGTCCGGACCACGACGACCACGCGGGCGGGGTCGAGCCCGAGCGGCTCGAGCGCGGCCGGATCGGGCACGAAGCCCGAGAGGTAGTACTCCTCCTTCAGGCCGGGGTAGCGGCGAGCCTTGCGCGAGCGCGCGCCGAGCCGGTCCAGCCGCTCCTGCGGGATCGCCTCCGGGACGACGACGCGCCTCGCGGCCCGGCAGCCGAGTCCGTGCTGCACCCG
>DASSCD010000036.1:0-11683 GCA_035698005.1 Gaiellaceae bacterium
GACCTGCGCCGCCTCGCCGGGCGCATGACGGATCTCATGCACGAGGCCCAGGGCGTGGGCCTCGCGGCGACCCAGGTCGGGGTCCTGCGCCGCCTTTTCGTCTTCGTCGACGAAGGAGTGGACCGGGTGCTCGTCAATCCCGTGATCACGAAGCGCTCGAAGGACACGGAGGTCGACGACGAGGGCTGCCTCTCGCTGCGCGAGGTCCTCGTGCCGGTCGAGCGGGCAAACGAGGTGACGATCGAGGGGCTCGACGAGAACGGGGAGCGCGTCGAGCTCGCGCTGACGCTGCCCTCGGCGCGGGTCGTGCAGCACGAGCTCGACCACCTGGACGGCATGCTCATCATCGACCGCACCGACGACGAGTCGCGCCGCGGCGCGCTCGCGAGGCTCCGGCCGCAGCCCGTCCTCGGCGCGCGTTGACGGCGCCGATCGCGGTCGCGGCCACGGCGCCCTTCGGCGCCGACGTCCTCGAGCGGCTCGCGGCGACGCGCGAGATCGCCTGCCTGCTGACGCGGCCCGACGCGCCCGCCGGGCGGGGGCGCAGGCTCGCCGCGCCGCCGGCCAAGGAGGTCGCCGAGCGCCTCGGCATCCCCGTCGTTCAGCCCGAGCGGCTCGAGCCGGGCCTCGAGCTCGGGGCACCGACGATCGTGGCCGTCGCGTACGGGCGCATCGTCCCCGAGCGCCTGCTCGGCGAGCGGCTCTGGCTCAACGTCCATCCCTCGCTCCTGCCGCGTTGGCGCGGCGCGGCGCCGGTCGAGCGCGCGCTGATGGCGGGCGACGCCGAGACCGGAGTGACGGTGATCCGGCTCGTCAAGGAGCTCGACGCAGGGCCGATCGCCGCGCAGCGCGCCATCCCCGTCGAGCCCGACGACGATGCCGGCGCCATCTACGCGAAGGCTGCCCCGGTCGCCGTCGAGCTCCTGGACGAGTGCCTGGAGCAGCCCTCCTTCCGGCCGCAGCCCGACGAGCGCGCGACGTACGCGGAGAAGATCTCGCCCGAGGACCGCGTGCTCGATCTCGCGCGGCCGGCTGGGGAGCTCGTGAACCGCGTGCGGGCGCTCTCGCCGCACATCGGGGCGCGCGCGGAGCTGCACGGACGCGTCGTCACCGTCTGGAGTGCGCGTGTCGCGGAGGACGGGTCGTTCGAGCCGATCGAGGTGCAGCCCGAGGGCGGCCGTCGCATGGAGGCCGCCGCCTGGCTGCGCGGGCTCAGGTAGCTCCGGCGCGACGAGCCGCCTTCCGGGTCCTGCTCCGCGTCTTCGAGGACGACGCGTATGCGGACCTCACGCTCCGCTCGGCCGCCGCCGACCTCGACGAGCGAGACCGGGCGCTGGCGCGGCGGCTCGCGTTCGGCGCCGTGCAGCGGGTGCGCACGCTCGACCACGCGATCGAGGCGCTCGGCCGTCGCAACGTGCGCCGCCTCGATGCTCCGGTGCGGGCCGCGCTGCGACTCGGCGCCTACCAGCTCGCCTTCGTCGACGGCGTTCCGCGCTACGCCGCCGTCAACGAGTCGGTCGAGCTCGTCCGCGCCGCGCGCCTCGAGCGCGCGGTGCCGTTCACGAACGCCGTCCTGCGCCGGCTCGCGGACGACGTCCGCGACCTCGTAGCTGCGCTGCCCGAGCGGACGGCCCGGGAGGCGGCGCTGAAGCACTCGTACCCCGACTGGGTTGCCGAGACCTGGGAGCGGGACCTCGGCCTCGCCGAGGCGATCGCGCTGATGCGTGCGCAGAACGAGCCCGCGGAGACCGTCGTCCGGATCGTCAGTGGCGACGTCGACGGCCGCGAGGACGACGAGGTGCCCGGCGCCTGGCACGTCGAGCGCGTCGACGAGCAGGCGCTCGCGGAGGGCCGCGTCTGGCCGCAGAGCCGCGCGTCGCAGCTCGTCGGCCTCGCCGTCGGCTCGCGCGAAGGCGAACGGACGCTCGACCTGTGCGCCGCGCCGGGCGGCAAGGCGACGATGCTCGCGGGCGACGTCGTCGCCGTCGACGTCAACGAGGCGCGCGCCCGCGAGCTGGAGGAGAACGTCCGTCGTCTCGGCGCGGCGAACGTCCGCGTCGTCGTCGCCGACGGCCGTGCGCTGCCGGCGGAGCTGACGGGCTTCGAGCGCGCTCTCGTCGATGCGCCGTGCTCCGGCCTCGGCGTCCTCAACCGGCGCCCGGATCTGCGCTGGCGCGCAGAGCCGCTGCCCGAGCTCCAGCTCGAGCTCCTCCGCGCCGCCGCCGAGCGCGTGCGGCCGGGCGGCACGATCGTCTACTCGGTCTGCACCGTGAACGCGGACGAGGCGGAGGGCGTTGTGCACGGGTCCGGGCTCGAGGTGGACGCCTCGCTGGGTGACGAGTGGCCGCGGTTCCGCCAGCGGGGGCAGCCCGAGTTCCTCCAGACCCTGCCCCACGTGCACGGGACCGCCGGGTTCTTCGTCGCCCGTCTCACGGTGCGTTGAGGATCCGGCGCGCCTCATCGACGTGCTTCTCGAGCCAGCCGGAGCCTTCGTCCCACGCCCAGGCGAGGTTGTGCGCGACCCCCCAGCCCCGGGCCCGCTCGCGGTCGAGCCCCAGGTCGGCGAGAGCGTCGAGCCAGCGCGAGACCGAGGTCGCGTTGCGAAGCAGGCCGCTCGCCTCCAGCTCGCGCTCGCCGACGAGCGGCTTCGGGTCGATGACGAGCCACGGCTCGCGCTCGGCGCGGAGGACGTTGCCCCCGTGGAGGTCCTGGTTCACGAGGTGGGCAGCCGACCGGTCGACCGTCCGGTAGACGTCGAAGGCTGTGTCGAGCAGCCCGCGCTCGAAGGGCGCGCCCGCTTCCGCGTATCGGCGCGGAACGTCAACCGCCCAGCGATCCGCCTGGTCGGCGAGGAGCTCGAAGTCGTGCGTGCCGGCGACCTCCACCTGCAGTCGCGGGAGGAGGCCGGCGATCACGTCCACTTCGTCGACAGCGGAGTCCCAGAGCCGGGTGCCGGGCAGGCAGCGCTCGAGGAGCAGTGCGCGGCGCTCGTCGTCGCGTGCGAGCAGCCGGACCGCGCCGTCGCCGTCCCAGAGCGCGAGCGCGTCCGCCTCGCGCTCGGCCTCGTCGTGGCCGGGGGCATTCAGCTTCAGGACCGTCTCGCCCGCGGGAACGACGAGCGAGTGAGGCGTCTCGATCGGCTCCTCGAGCGCGAGGCCCCAGTCCCGTGCGCACGCGGCGACGAGCTCGGCGAGCGACGCGAGCCATTCGCGATCGTGCGCCCAGGTCTTGGCCAGCGAGGCGGGCACGCGCACCACCCGAAGGTACCCACCTAGGATCACGCCGTGGACGCGCTCTTCGTGGACCGGGCGCTCGAGCTCGCCGAGCGCGGCCGCGGGACGACGCACCCGAACCCGATCGTCGGGGCGGTGGTAGCCCTCGACGGGGAGGTCGTCGGGGAGGGCTGGCACGAGCGCAGGGGCGAGGCACATGCGGAGATCAACGCTCTCGCTGCGGCGGGAGAGCGCGCTCGCGGCGCGACCGCCTACGTCACGCTGGAGCCCTGCTCGCACCACGGCGCGACGCCCCCCTGCACCGATGCCCTGATCGAAGCGGGCATCGAGCGCGTGGTCGCCGGCCAGCTCGATCCGCACCCGGAGCACGGCGGCGGGCTCGAGCGCCTGCGCGCGGCCGGGATCGACGTCGCCATCGCGGACGGAGACGTCGGATTCCGCGCACGCCAGCAGATCGAGGAGTGGCGCACGTGGGTCGTCGAGCAGCGGCCATTCGTGACGTACAAGGTCGCGGTGACCCTCGACGGCCGCGTCGCCGTGCCCGGCGAGCGCTGGGTGTCCGGGGACGAGTCGCGGCGTCTCGTGCACCTCCTCCGCGCGCAGTCGGACGCGGTCGCGGTGGGCATGGGGACCGTGCGCTGGGACGCGCCGCGGCTCGACGCGCGCGGCGTCCCCGTGCTCCGCCAGCCACGCCGGCTAGCGTTCGGGCGCGGCCCGCTCCCCGAGGACTCGGAGCTCGAGCTCCGGTCCGGCCCCATCCGAGAGGAGCTCCAGGCGCTCGCGGCCGACGGTGTGCAATCCCTCCTCCTCGAGGGCGGGCCGACGCTGGCCGCCGCATTCCTCGAGCAGGGCCTCGTCGACAAGCTGTTCGTCTTCGTCGCGCCGAAGGTCGCCGGCGAGGGGCAGGGCATGCTCGCGGGGCTCCCGGCCGCGGTCGAGCTCACGCGCCTGGAGGCGCGGTCCGTCGGCGACGACGTCCTGCTCCAGGCCTACGTCCGCGAGCCCTGAGCTAGGTTGCCTGCGTGTTCACGGGGATCGTCCGCGAGCTCGGCCGTGTGGCGTCGGCGGAGGGCGGCGCGGAGGGCGTCCGGCTCGTGCTCGACGCTCCGCTGACGGCGGCGGGGACGGAGGTCGGCGACTCGGTGTCCGTCAACGGGTGCTGTCTCACCGTCGAGGAGTCGGGGAATGCGTCGATCGCGCTGCACGCCGTTCCCGAGACGCTGTCGCGGACGACGCTGGGCACGCTTCGTGCCGGCGACGCGGTCAACCTCGAGCTCGCGGTGCGTGCCGGCGAGCCCCTCGGAGGGCACTACGTCCAGGGGCACGTGGATGCCGTGGGCCGCGTGCAGTCGGTCGAGGCGGAGGGTGAGGGGCTGCGCGTCTTCGTCGAGGCGCCGGACGACGTGCTCCGGTACTGCGTCGAGAAGGGGTCCATCGCCGTCGACGGCGTGTCGCTGACCGTCGCCGAGCTCGCCGAGGACGCGTTCGCGGTCGCGCTCGTCCCGCACACGCTCGAGGCGACCACGCTGTCGACCCTCGCGCCGGGCCGGGAGGTCAATCTCGAGGCGGACGTCCTCGCCAAGTACGTCGAGCGGCTCGTGGGCCCTCGTCAGGCGTGAGGCTACGATCCGGGAGATGAGCGTGGATCTTCGGGCTGCGGAGCCCTTCTCGCCGTTCGCCACGATCGAGGAGGCGATCGAGGACGTCCGCTCGGGCAAGTTCGTGGTCGTCGTCGACGACGCCGACCGCGAGAACGAAGGAGATCTCACGATCGCGGCGCAGTTCGTGACGCCCGAGTCGATCAACTTCATGGCGACGCACGCCCGCGGGCTCATCTGCCTGTGCCTCTCGCCCGAGCGCTGCGACGAGCTCGAGCTGCGGCCGATGACGGAGCGCAACGAGACACCGCTCGGCACGGCGTTCACCGTCTCGATCGAGGCGCGCGAGGGTGTCTCCACGGGCATCTCGGCCCAGGACCGCGCGCGCACGATCCAGGTCGCGATCGACCCGAGCTCGACCCCGCACGACCTCGTTCAACCGGGCCACGTCTTTCCGCTCCGGGCAAAGCCGGGAGGCGTGCTGCAACGTGCGGGCCAGACCGAATCCGCCGTCGACCTCGCACGACTCGCGGGGCTGATCCCGGCCGGGGTCGTGTGCGAGATCATGAACGAGGACGGGACGATGGCCCGCGTGCCCGACCTGACCTCGTTCTGCGCGCAGCACGGCCTGAAGATGGTCACCGTCGCCGACCTGATCGAGTACCGCCGCCGCCGGGAGAAGCTCGTCGAGCGCGTCGTCTCCGTGCGTCTGCCGACGGAGCACGGCGAGTTCCAGGCGCACGCGTACCGGGAGACCCTGACCGGCAAGCAGCACGTCGCGCTCGTGAAGGGCGAGGTCGAGGGCGTCGAGAACGTGCTCGTCCGCGTGCACTCCGAGTGCCTGACCGGCGATGTCTTCCACTCGCTTCGCTGCGACTGTGGCGAGCAGCTCGACCAGGCGCTGGCGCGCATCGAGGCGGAGGGGGTCGGCGTTCTCGTGTACATGGCGCAGGAGGGCCGCGGCATCGGGCTCCTCAACAAGCTCCGCGCCTACGAGCTCCAGGAGGCCGGGTTCGACACGGTCGAGGCGAACCTCGAGCTCGGCTTTCCGGCCGACGCGCGCGAGTGGGGGATCGGGAACCAGATCCTCGCCGATCTCGGCCTGACGACGATCCGGATCCTGACGAACAACCCCAGGAAGCTGACCGGCCTGGACGGCTACGGTCTCACCGTGGTCGAGCAGGTGCCGATCGAGGTCGAGCCGCAGGCCGAGAACGCGGGCTACCTCGCGGCGAAGCGCGAGAAGCTCGGGCACACGATCACGAGACTCCACCACCAGGGCGCGCGCCTGGAGCCGGGCGCCCGGGAAGACGAGGAGGCATGAGCCGCGACATCGACGACTCCAGCGAGAACGTGCTCTCCGAGTGGCAGCCCGCCGAGGACGACGGCGGCGGTGAGGAGGACGCGGCCTGGGGCACAGCGGTGGCGGAGCGCGAGGAGCCGGAGCCCGCAGAGGAGCTCGAGCCGCAGAGCCTCGCCGCCCCCGGCCTCGAGACGGAGGCGCCAGCCGAAGAGACCGAGGCGCCGGTCGAGGCCGAGGAGCTCGACGAGGAGCGCGCGCCGATGACGATTGAGCTCTCCCACGAGCACGCCGCCGGGGACCTCGGGGTCCCGGACGGCTATGCGGTGCTCGAGGGCGAGGCGGACGGCGGCCGGCGTGCAGTCGGCGTCGTCGTGGCCCGCTTCAACGGGGCCGTGACCTCACGGCTGCTCGAGCGGGCGCTCGAGGAGCTCGGGACGGCAGGCGTCCGGCGCGAGGCGATCACGATCATGGTCGTTCCCGGCGCGTTCGAGCTCGCCCTCGCCGCGACCGCGCTCGCCAAGACCCGCCGCTTCGCGTGCATCGTCGCGCTCGGGTGCGTCATCCGCGGCGACACGCCCCACTTCGACTACGTCGCGAGCGAGGCCGCGAGCGGGCTGCAGCTGGCCGCGCTCGAGACCGGCGTCCCGGTCTCGTTCGGCGTCCTCACGCTCGACCGGGTCGAGCAGGCGGAGGCGCGCTTCGAGAAGGGCGCCGAGGCCGTGCGGAGCGCGCTCGAGATGGCCGACGTCTTCTCGCACCTGCGCGCGGCCGCGTCCCGCTAGACAGACGCCGAGGCGTCGCACCGCGCTCGCGAAGCGAGCGCGTTCAGGGCTTGGCGCGGCGCGGAGCCTCGCGGGGCTTCGTGCCGCTGCGCCACGAAAATGCCGGCCGGCGGCCTTCCGCTACCATCCGCAGCCGCATGTCCAAGGTCTGCGCGATCTGCGGAAAGAAGCCCGGCTTCGGCAACAGCCGCAGCCACTCGATGGTCGCCACGAAGCGGCGCTTCGACCCGAACCTGCAGCGTGTCCGCGTCGTGCTCGACGGCCGCGCCACGCGCGCGTACGTCTGCACGCGCTGCCTCAAGGCCGGCAAGGTCCAGAAGGCCGTCTGAGCCCGTCCCGCCGCCCGCTCGGGCGGCAGGTTGCCTTTAAGCTCGCGCCCATGGATCTCGAGTCGCTGCGGGTCGTCGCCCGCGCCGCGCTGCAGAACCTCGAGGCGAACCGCCAGCGGATCGACGACCTGAACGTCTACCCGGTCCCGGACGGGGACACCGGGACGAACCTCGTGCTCACGTCCCGCTCCGTCGTCGACGCGCTCGAGCGCTCGACCGCGGCTGACAGCGGCACCGTCGCGCGGGAGCTGACGCGCGCCGCTTTGCTCGGCGCCCGGGGGAACTCCGGGGTGATCCTCTCCCAGATCGTCCGTGGTGCCGCCGACGCGCTCGGTGAGCACGAGTCCGTGGGTGCTCCGGAGCTGCGGCAGGCCCTTCGCGCCGCGAGCGACGCCGCGTACGGCGCCGTGCGGAGCCCGGTCGAGGGCACGATCCTCACCGTAGTCCGCGAGATGGCCGAGGAGGGCGAGCGCGACGCGCACGCGGGGCTGGCCCCCGCGGACTTCCTGAAGGCGGTGCTGGCTCGGGGCGAGGACGCGCTGGCCCGCACGCCCGAGCTGCTCGACGTGCTGCGTGAGGCGGGCGTCGTCGACGCGGGCGGCGCCGGCGTCGTCGAGATCGTCCGCGGGCTCGCCCTCGGCCTCGCCGGCGGGCCCCTGCCCGAGGCCCCCGCAGAGGGCGTCACGCTCGGCTTCGAGGCGATCCACCAGGACCTCTCCCGGTACCGCTATTGCACCGGGTTCGTGGTCGAGGGCGACGGTCTCGATCTCCACGGCCTCGAGCGCTTGCTCGACGAGCTCGGCGACTCCCTGCTCGTGGTCGGCGACCCGTCCGCGGTCAAGGTGCACGTCCACACCGACGACCCCGGGGCCGCGATCTCGGTCGCGACCGCGGTCGGCGTGATCGGGCGCGTCGAGATCGCCGACATGCACGCGCAGACCTTCGAGCGGGAAGGACGGCTGCTGGGAACCCCGGGCGTCGCGGTGCCGACGCTCGAGACCGGCATCGTCGCGGTCTGCCTCGGCGACGGGAACCGACGCCTCTTCCGGGACCTCGGCGCGACGACCGTGATCGAGGGCGGGCAGACGATGAACCCCTCCGCAGCGGAGATCGTCGAGGCGATCGAGGCGACTCCCGCGGGCGAGGTCATCGTCCTCCCGAACAATCCGAACGTCGTCGCCACCGCGGAGCAGGCCGTGGGGCTCGCGTCGCGACCCGCCCGCGTCGTGCCCGCGCGCTCGATCCAGGCGGGCTACGCGGCGATCGTCGGCTACGTGCCGACGAACTCCCCGGACGAGAACGAGTCCGCGATGCTCGACGCGCTCGCGAAGGCACGCACGGGCGAGGTGACGATCGCCTCCCGCGACGCCACGCTGGACGGCTTGACGATCA
The DNA here is from genome assembly GCA_035698005.1 of Gaiellaceae bacterium. Classification (GTDB taxonomy): domain Bacteria; phylum Actinomycetota; class Thermoleophilia; order Gaiellales; family Gaiellaceae; genus GMQP-bins7. The sequence goes on from DASSCD010000036.1 coordinate 8,638, forward strand.
GGAAGGACGCGTACCTGGGCCTCGTCGACGACGTCGCGGTGGCATCGGGTAAGGAGCTCGCCGCGGTGACGCTCGAGGTCGTCGACCGGCTCGTGCACGAGGGCACGGAGACCCTGTCGCTCCTCGTCGGCGCCGAGGCACCGCCCGTCGAGGACCTCGTCGAGCGGATTCGCGCGACCCATCAAGGCGTGGAGGTCGAGTCGCACGACGGCGGGCAGCCGCACTACCCGCTCCTGCTGGTCGCCGAGTGATCCCGGTTGCGGAGCCCGTCCGGGTCCTGCTCGTCGAGGACTCCGACGTCTACCGCGACTCCCTCGTCTTCCTGCTCGGCCGGGAGTCCGGCATCGACGTCGTCGGGGCGGTCGCGACCGGGGGCGAGGCGGCTGCGGCGTGCCTCGAGCTCGGGGCGGAGGTTGCCGTGATCGATTACCGTCTCCCGGACGTGGACGGGGCGGAGGCAGCTGCGGACGTGCGTGAGCGCTGCCCGCGGGCCTCCGTCGTGTTTCTGAGCGCGTCGGCGGGTGAGGCCGAGCTCGCGAGCGCACGGGTGGCCGACGCGGCGCTCGTCCGCAAGGACGAGGGGCTGGAAGCGCTCGTCGCGGCGATCCGGGCAGCGCACCGAGGGGCCGCGTGAACCTCTCGCTCGAGAACACGGCGATCGTCCTCGACTCGACCTCCGACTACCCGGACGCGCCTGCGCGCTTTCCGAACATGCGCTTCGTGCCCCTGTACGTGCGCTTCGGGGACGAGACGTACAAGGACTACGTCGAGCTCGGCCCGGCCGAGTTCTTCGACAGGCTCCGCTCGGCGCCCGTCCTGCCCGCGACGTCGCAGCCGACGCCGCAGGACTTCCTCACCGCCTACGAGAACCTCGCCGGGTACGAGCGGATCTACTCGCTGCACATCTCCTCGAAGCTGTCGGGGACGTTCCAGAGCGCGGAGATCGCGACGCAGGAGCTCGGCGGCGATCGCGTCCGCGTCGTCGACTCCCGCACGGCGTCGCTCGCGATTGCGATGCTGGCGCACGCGATCCAGCGACGGCTCACGACGGGCACGACGGACGCGGAGATCGAGGCGCTCGTCGAGCGGTTCCGCCGCGACTGCGACGTCGTGTTCACGCTCGAGACGCTGGAGTTCCTCAAGCGGGGCGGGCGCATCGGGAGAGCCGCCGCCCTCGCGGGCTCGCTGCTGAACGTGCGCCCGATCCTGGCGATCGAGGACGGCGAGGTGCTCGCGGTCGCGCGGGTCCGCGGCCGGCCGAAGGCCCTCCTCGAGTTCGAGCGACGCTTCGCCGACGCGACAGAGGACAAGGCCGGGCTGCGCGTCGCGATCGCGCACGCCGACGCGCCGGAGTGGATCGGCACGCTCAGCGAGCTCGTCTGGCGCGTGCGCCCGAAGGCGGAGATCGAGTTCACCTCGACGCTCGGCGCCGTCGTCTCGACCCACGCGGGGCCGGGGACCGTCGGCTTCTTCTGGTTCCAGGACGACGCCTGACGGCGCTGAGCAGGCCTCGCCCGGACCTATAGTGGCCCTGTGGCGAAGGCGACGAAGGCCGCTGCCCGGCTCCCCGTCGGCTTCTCGGGCGCGGAGCCGCCCGCCCTCTGGCCGCGCCCGCGCTCCGTGCCCCTGCCGGAACGCCTGGAGGCCTCCGTCGAGACGCTCGCGGGGGTCGGGCCGACCCTTCGCCGCCGCCTCGCCCGGATCGGCCTCGAGCGGATCGGGGACCTGCTCTGGCAGCGGCCGCGGCGGTACGAGGAACCAGCGCCCACGAAGCGGATCGCCGACCTCTTCGGCGACGAGGAGGTCGTCCTCGAGGTCGTCGTCCGCTCCGCGTCGAGTCGTCGCCGCGGCAGGCTGAAGATCCTGACCGCACGCGTCTCCGACGACAGCGGCGAGATCAAGGCGACGTGGTTCAACCAGCCCTGGCTCGAGGAGCGACTCACGTCCGGCACACGGCTGCGGCTGCGCGGGCGTGCGAACAAGTACGGGCTCGCCGTCACCTCGTACGACTTCGAGGGCGAGGCCGAGACTGCCGACTTCGCGCCGGTGTACCCGGCCGCCGAAGACGTCGCCCAGAAGCGGCTGCGCGACCTCCGTTCGCAGGCGCTCGACTTCGTCCGGGACGCGGGCGAGCCGCTCCCCGCCTCGCTGCGCGCCGGCGAGCGTCTGCCGCTCCGCTCCGACGCGCTGGCCGCGCTCCACCGCCCGCGCACGCTCGAGGAGGCCGAGCAGGGACGCATGCGGCTCGCCCTCGATGAGCTGCTCGTGCTCCAGGTCGCGCTGGCGCGCACCGCGTCGGCGCGCGAGCGCGCGTCGGCCGAGCCGCTCGCGCCGCCTGGGGAGCTGCTCACTCGCTATCGAGCCTCGCTCCCGTTCACGCTGACCGACGACCAGGAGCGCGCGATCGCCGAGCTCGACCGCGACCTCGCGCGCTCGATCCCGATGCAGCGGCTCCTCCAGGGCGACGTCGGGTCGGGCAAGACCGTGGTCGCGCTGTACGCGCTCCTGCGCGCGGTCGAGACCGGGCGCCAGGGAGCGCTGATGGCCCCCACGGAGACGCTCGCCGAGCAGCACTTCCTCACGATCGACGAGCTGTGCGCGCCGCTCGGCCTGCGCGTGTCCCTGCTCACGAGCTCCGTCCCGGCGCGCGAGCACGCGGCGACGAGGCAGCTGATCGCGTCCGGCGACGCCGAGCTCGTCGTGGGGACGCACGCGCTCATCCAGAAGGAGGTCGAGTTCGCGGACCTCGCCGTCGCGGTCGTGGACGAGCAGCACCGCTTCGGGGTCGGCCAGCGGAGCGCGCTCGTCGAGGGCCGCAGCCCGCATGTCCTGCACCTGACTGCGACGCCGATCCCCCGCACGCTCGCGCTCACCGTGTACGGCGACCTCGACGTGAGCGAGCTCGCCCTCCCTCCGGCCGACCGCAAGCCGATCGTCACCGGGTGGGTGACCGAGGACCGGAGCTCCGAGGCCTACCGGCGCCTCCGGCGGCACCTCGACGAGGGGAGGCAGGCCTACGTCGTGTGCCCGCTCGTCGAGGAGTCGG
>DASSCD010000037.1:0-2267 GCA_035698005.1 Gaiellaceae bacterium
AGTACCTCGTACGCGTCCACGAGCGCGTCGATCCGCACGAGCTCGTCGCCGCGGTGCGCGTACTCGGTGTGGCCCGGGCCGAAGTTGACGGCGTCGATCCCGACGGCCGTGAAGTCCGCGACGTTCGTCCACGCCTGCTTCGCCTCGACCTCGAGACCTCCCGCCTCCCGGAGCGACTCCACGAGCGGGGACGAGGTGACGACCCGGCCCGGTGGGGAGGCGCTGACGATCTCGAGGCGCACATCCTCCGGCACGAAGCCGCGCAGGTGCGCCTCCGCCTCGGCCGGAGCGCGGTCGGGCGGGTACCTGAGGTTGAGCGTGACCGTCGCCTCCCCGGGGATGACGTTGTCGGCGATCCCGGACTCGAATCGCGTCACGGACACGACCTCCACGAACTCGAGGCCATCGAGCTGCACCGCACGCGGCTCGAGCGCGAGCACGGGCGCGATGCCTTCGAGCGCACGCTCGATCGCGTTGTCGGCGAGCCACGGCCTCGCGGAGTGACCGCTCCGACCGACGAAGGTCAGCCGCGCGACGAGGTTCCCCAGGCAGCCCGCCTGGATCCTGCCGTCCGTCGGCTCGAGGAGGATCGCGAGCGCCGTGTCGCGCACCGCCGTCGAGCCGGCGAAGAGCGCAGGGAGGGGGTTCTGCTCGGCCCCGAGCTCCTCGCGACCGAAGAGGAGGAGCGCGACGTCGACGGCGCCCGGGCCAGTCTCGGCCAGGTCGCGCACGAGCTCCAGCGCGACCGCGAGCCCACCCTTCATGTCGCTGGCACCCAGCCCGTGCACGGTCCCGTCCGCGATGCGCCCGGGGATGTTGCCCTGCGCGGGCACGGTGTCGTAGTGGCCCGCGAGCACGACGAGCGGAGCGTCCGCGCGCCGGTCGGGGACGAACAGCGCAGCCTCGTCCCCGACCCACTCGGCGTGGAGGGTCGGCGGGACGAGCGCGACGAGGTGCTGTCGGATCGCGTGCTCCTGCAGGCTCTCCGAGTGGATGTCGACGAGCTCGAGCGTCCGCGCGGCGAGGCGGTCGGCGAGCGCGGTCACGCGAGGAGCCTACCGCGGCATAATCTTGACGTGACCGCGCGCCAGCCCGATCCGGCACCCGGGGCGGAGCCGGAGCGCGGCTTCGTCGTCGGAGTCTTCCCGAAGGGGGTCGACGGGGAGGAGGAGCTGTCCGAGCTCCGCGAGCTCGCGCGCACGGCCGGCGTCGTCCCGGTGGCCGAGCTCGTCCAGCACCGGGGCCGCCCGGACCCCCGGACGTTCGTCGGCAAGGGCAAGCTCGTCGAGCTCAAAGCCGCCTACGCGGGCTCGGGCGCCGAGGTGCTGATCGCGGACGAGGAGCTGACGCCGACGCAGCAGCGTGCGCTCGAGGACGCGCTGAAGGCGCGCGTCGTCGACCGCACGCAGCTCATCCTCGACATCTTCGCGCAGCACGCGCGGAGCGCCGAGGGCAAGCTCCAGGTCGAGCTCGCCCAGCTCGAGTACAACCTCCCGCGCATGCGCGGCCTGTGGCAGCACCTCGAGCGCCTCGGCGGCGGTGTCGGGACGAGGGGTCCGGGGGAAAGCCAGCTCGAGACGGACCGCAGGCTCGCACGGAACCAGATCTCGATCCTGAAGCGGCGACTCCAGGGCTTGAGCGCACAGCGTGCGACGAGGCGAAAGGAGCGGCGGCGGACGACCGCACCGACGATCGCGCTCGCGGGCTACACGAACGTCGGTAAGTCGACGCTCCTCAACGCCCTCACCGGTGCCGAAGCCTCGGTCGACGACCGCCTCTTCGAGACGCTCGACCCGACGACGCGGGCGTTCGAGCACGAGGGGAAGCGCTACCTGGTCACCGACACCGTCGGCTTCATCCGCCGCCTCCCGACGCAGCTCGTCGAGGGATTCGCGTCGACGCTCGAGGAGACGCTCGTCGCCGACCTCGTGCTGCACGTCGTCGACGCGTCGCTCGGCGAGGTGCGCCTGTCCGAGACGATCGCGGCCGTGCAGTCCGTGCTCGGTGAGATCGGTGCGGACGACGTCCCCGTCGAGCTCGTCCTGAACAAGATCGACCTCCTCGACCCGCTGGCGCGCAGGCGGATGAGCCACGCCTTCCCGCGCGCGCTCCAGATCTCCGCGAGCACGAGAGAGGGTTTGGACGCGCTCCGGGACCGCATCGCGGAGCTCTTCTCCGATCGGTTCGAAGACGTGCGGCTGCTCGTCCCGTACGAGGACGGAGGCGCCCTTGCGGGCCTGTACGCGCTCGGCGCGCCCATCACCGAG
>DASSCD010000038.1:0-2297 GCA_035698005.1 Gaiellaceae bacterium
GGAGCTCGCGCCGGTCCCGGAGCCGCGCAGCGGGACGGGGCTCGTGGCGGTGGGCGGCCTGCTCGTCTCCGTCGGAGGCGAGGGGCCGGATCTCGCCACGATCGGCTCGGTGTTCGCGTACGACCTCGCGGCCGGGGCGTGGCGGCGGCTGCCGGACCTCCCGACGCCCCGCCACGGGATGGCCGTCGCGGTGGCCCGCGGGAAGGTCTATGCCATCGGCGGCAGCCCGATCGCGGACCTCGGCTACTCAAGCGCGAACGAGTTCCTCGACCCCTCCGGCTGACGCTTCCCGCGCCCGCTACGCGCGGATAGGCTCCGCCGCGGTGGCCGAGACGCACGAGACGACCGAGGCGAAGCTCCGCTGGCTCGAGGAGCTGCGCGAGGAGTCGCTGCAGGCCGCGGGGGAGAAGAGCGTCGCGCGTCAGCGGGAGCGGGGCAAGCTCCTCGCGCGCGAGCGCCTCGAGAAGCTGCTCGACGAGAGGTCGTTCGTCGAGCTCGACCGCTACGTGCGGCACCGTGAGGTCGAGTTCGGGATGCGCGCGAACCGGCCATGGGGCGACGCGGTCGTCACCGGGTACGGGACGATCTTCGGCCGCAAGGTCTTCGTCTTCTCGCAGGACTTCACGATCTTCGGCGGCTCCCTCTCCGAGGTGTTCGCGGAGAAGGTCTGCAAGGTCATGGACATGGCGCTGAAGTACGGCTGCCCGGTCGTCGGGATCAACGACTCCGGCGGGGCGCGGATCCAGGAGGGCGTCGTCTCGCTCGCCGGCTACGCGGAGATCTTCTGGCGCAACGTCCAGGCCTCGGGAGTCGTGCCCCAGATCTCGCTCGTCATGGGGCCGTGCGCCGGCGGCGCGGTCTATTCGCCGGCGATGACCGACTTCGTGCTCATGGTCGAGCAGACGTCCTACATGTTCATCACGGGCCCCGACGTCGTGAAGACGGTCACCGGCGAGGACGTCAGCTTCGAGGAGCTCGGCGGCGCCGCAACGCATGCGACGAAGTCCGGCGTCGCGCACTTCACCGCCGAGGACGAGGAGACGTGCCTGGAGGAGGCGCGCTACCTCCTCTCGTTCCTCCCGCAGAATAACCTCGACGCCCCGCCGTACGCGCCGCCGTCCGACCCCGTCGACCGCGAGGACGCCTGGCTCGACACGCTCGTCCCCGACAGCCCGCACAAGCCCTACGACATGCGCCAGGTCGTGGAGCGCGTCTTCGACGAGGGCGAGTTCCTCGAGGTGCAGCCGCACTGGGCGGAGAACATCGTCTGCGGGTTCGCGCGGCTCGGCGGGCATTCGGTGGGCGTCGTCGGCAACCAGCCCGGCGCGCTCGCCGGCGTCCTCGACATCGACGCCTCGGTCAAGGCTGCCCGCTTCGTGCGCACGTGCGACGCGTTCAACATCCCGCTCGTGACCTTCGTCGACGTTCCCGGCTTCCTCCCAGGCACGGCGCAGGAGTGGGGCGGCATCATCCGCCACGGTGCGAAGCTGCTGTACGCGTACTCGGAGGCGACCGTCGCCAAGCTGACCGTGATCACGCGCAAGGCCTACGGCGGTGCGTACGACGTCATGTCGTCGAAGCACATCCGCGCCGACTTCAACGTCGCCTGGCCGACGGCCGAGGTCGCGGTCATGGGGCCGGAGGGCGCGGTCAACATCGTCTTCCGGAAGGAACTGGAGGAGGCCGACGACGCGTCCGCCCGCCGGGAGGAGCTGATCGCCGACTACAAGGAGCGCTTCGCCAACCCGTACACGGCCGCCGAGCGAGGGTACGTCGACGACGTCATCGAGCCGCGCAGGACGCGGCCGGTACTCTTCTCCGCGCTCGAGACCGCGCTCGCGAAGCGCGAGCCGAGGCCCAAGCGAAAGCACGGCAACATCCCGTTGTGACCCAGGCCACCGCCACCCCTCCCCGCAGCGCAGTCCCCGTCGAGCGGACGTGGGACGCCGCCAGCGTCTTTGCGACGCCGGAGGAGTGGGGGTCCGCGCTCGAGGCTCTCGTCGCGGATCTCCCCAACCTCGAGGCCTTCGCGGGGCGGCTCGCCGAGGGCCCGACGGTCACGCTGGAGGCGCTCGCCACGCGTGACGACCTCGTCCGCAGGCTCGGCCAGGTGTACGTCTACGCCTACCTCGACTACTCCGTCGACACCGGCGACCAGGCGGCGGTCGCGCGCTTCGGACGTGCGCAGTCGGTGTACGGCCAGGTCGCCGCGGCGTCCTCGTTCGTCGAGCCCGAGCTGCTCGCCCTGGGGCGCGAGCGCCTCGCCGAGTGGGCGGAGTCCGACCCGGGCTTCGAGC
>DASSCD010000039.1:0-6163 GCA_035698005.1 Gaiellaceae bacterium
TTGAGCTCTTCGCCGACGAGCATCCCGTCGAACGCCGAGAGCCCGAGCCCGCCGAGCTCCTCGGGGACGTGGAGGTTCATCAGCCCGAGCTCGTGGGCCTTCGCGATCACGTCGGCCGGATGCGTCTGCTGCTCGTCGTACTCGGCCGCCTTGGGCCGGATCTCCTTCTCGGCGAACTCGCGCGCGAGTGCGCGCAACTCCTTCTGCTCCGGCGTCAGGGCGAACGAGATCCCGCCCGCCACGCCGGTCTCCAGCTGCGTCATGGCGCGTTGTCTCCTACATCGATTGACTAGTCAGTCAACGAAGTCTACGTCGCGTCGCGGCACCAGGTCAAGCTCTGGCAGACGTCCGCACGCCCCGCGGCCGCGAAGCCGACGCTTCAGTGCTCGCTGCCGTCGGGTGTCCGCGCAAGCGGACACTCGAGCGGAGCGTAGGATGTCGAGCGCATGGCGACGACGACCGAGCGCCCGGCCATCGACCCTCTCGACTACCTCGCGATCGACGCGTTGCTCGACGACGAGGAGCGAGCGATCCGCGACACCGTTCGCGAGTTCGTCCGAGCGAACGTGCTGGACGATGTCGGCGAGTGGTTCGAGAAGGGCTACTTTCCGCGCGAGCTGATCACGGAGCTCGGAAAGCTCGGGCTCCTGGGGATGCACCTCGAGGGCTACGGCCTTCCGGCCGCGAGCTCGGTCGCATACGGGTTGACGTGTATGGAGCTCGAGGCGGGCGACGCCGGCGTGCGCAGCGCCGTGTCCGTCCAGGGATCGCTCGCGATGTACGCGATCTGGCGGTGGGGCTCCGAGGAGCAGAAGGAACGCTGGCTGCCTCCGATGCACACGGCGGAGGTCGTCGGCTGCTTCGGCCTCACGGAGCCGGACGCCGGCTCGGATCCAGCGTCGATGCGAACCCACGCGCGCCGCGACGGCTCCGACTGGATCCTGAACGGCGCGAAGATGTGGATCACGAACGGCTCGATCGCCGACATCGCGATCGTGTGGGCCCGCACAGACGAGGGCGCGATCCGCGGCTTCATCGTCGAGAAGGACATGCCTGGCTTCTCGGCGCCGGAGATCCACAAGAAGCTCTCGCTGCGCGCTTCGGTCACGTCGGAGCTCGTCCTCCAGGACGTGCGCGTGCCGGACGAGAACCTCCTGCCCGGGGCGGACACCCTGCGTGGCCCGCTCGCGTGCCTCAGCGAGGCGCGCTTCGGGATCGTGTGGGGGGCGGTCGGGTCGGGCCGCGCGTGCTTCGAGGCGGCACTCGAGTACGCCAAGGAGCGCATCGTCTTCGGGAAGCCGATCTCCGCCTACCAGCTCACGCAGGAGAAGCTCGCAGAGATGGCGCTCGAGCTGAACCGCGCCTCACTCGTCGCTCTCCACCTCGGCCGCATGAAAGATCAGGGCACGCTCCGCCCCGAGCACGTCAGCCTCGGGAAGATGGGGAACGTCCGCGGCGCCCTCGAGGTCGCCCGCTCCGCGCGCACGATCCTCGGAGCGAACGGCGTCACCCTGGAGTACCCGGTGATCCGGCACATGAACAACCTCGAGTCGGTGCTCACCTACGAAGGCACGCACGAGGTGCACACGCTCGTCGTCGGCCAGGCGCTGACCGGCGAGAACGCCTTCCGCTAGGGGGCTAGCCGGCGGCGGACCGCGCGTCCTCGACCACGCGGAACGGCCCGAGCCCGGCGAGCTCCGCAACGAGCGCCGCTTCGCGGGCCGACGCCGCGTCGAAGACGAACAGGCACGCGTCCTCCTCCGGGATGCGGATCACGCGGTCGAAGCGCACCATGACGCCCTGCCGCCGGAGCTCCCCCGCCGTCGAACGAGCCCGCCACTCGCGCGCCGCGCACTCAGACGTCGCCTGGCGGGCGAGGAACGTCTCGACCCGGTAGCTCGGCATGACCCGAGGCTACGCCGCACGCCGCGCCGAGAAACCGTGGGAACCCCCGGACTTTGGCCGGAGGCCCACTCGAGCTCAGTCCTCGCCCTCCCAGTACTCCGCGTCCGGGCCGCGGAACTCGCGGAACAGCCGCTCGTGGTTCGCGTCCACGACGGACACCTTGCCGCTGTCCGGGTACTCGACGACGTCGGGGGCGAGGAGGGTGGAGAGCATGAGGACGCGAATGGGCGCGTCGGTGCCGTTCCGGACCTGGTGGGCGCCCCCCTTGCCGCGGCGAAACGCGACGACGTCGCCCTCGGCCAGTTCCTGCTCGCCCTCGGGCGTGCGGAGCGTCGGGCGCCCGCGGAGAACGATCAGCCACTCCTCGTTCGCGTGATGCGTGTGGTACGGCCACAGCCGGTCGCCGGGCTCGAGCTCGTACATGCTGCCGCCGATCAGCTCGGATTCGATGCGCGGGCCGACCCACGCGTCCTTGCTGCGCCAGCCCGGGCGGTCCTCGGCCCGATCCCATTCGTCCCCGTTCAGGTTGAAGACCTTCACGCGTCGACCCTACTCGACGACGAGCCCGCGGAGCGCGAGCTCCACGGCCGTGCGCTCGGCGCGCGCCACCGCGTCCTCGCCGTCCGGCAGCTGGCCGAGGACCCAGCCGGTGAGCACTTCCTCGAGCCCGCCGTAGACGACCCAGCTCGCGAGACGCGCGTCGAGGTCCCGGCGGAACACGCCCGTGGACTGCCCTTCCTCGATCACGCGCTGGAGGATCGTGAACGCCTCGCGCACGTCCTCGACCTGCTCCTGGAGCAGCTGGCTCCGCGCGACCTCGCGCACCATCACGGTGACGAGCGCGGGGTCGTTCCGCCACGTGCGCAGGAGGATCTTCGCGATCCCCTCGAGCTTCGCTTCGGCGGGCTCGTCGGCGGCCTCGACGGCGCGAAAACGTGCGATGAGCTCGCCCCAGTTCTCGACGAAGATCGTGCGCAGGACGTCGTCCTTCGAGGCGAAGTAGTGATACAGCAGACCGTGCGCGACCCCTGCGTCCTTGGCGATGTCGCCGACCCGAGCGCCGTGGTACCCGTGCTCGGCGAACACGCGGACCGCGGCGTCGAGGATCCTCTTCCGCTTGTCCCGGGGGGCGATTGAACGGTCAGTCAACGCCGCCGAGGATAGAGGTACGCTCCGGCGCGGTGCAACCGCTCGCGGGGATCCTCGTCGTCGACTTCACGCGCCTGCTCCCGGGCGCGTACGCGAGCCGCGAGCTCGGGCGCCTCGGCGCACGGGTCGTGCGGGTGGAAGCGCCCGAGGGCGACGCGATGCGGACGACCGCCCACGCGTGGGACGCGGCCCTCCGCGCCGGCACGGAGTCCGTCGTCTGCGACCTGAGGACGGACGCCGTCTTCGCGAGGGCCCTCTGCGGGCGCGCCGACGTCGTGCTCGAGGGCTTCCGCCCGGGCGTCGCCGAGCGGCTCGGGATCGGCCCGGCCGAGGTCCCCGACACGGTCGTCTACTGCTCGATCACGGGCTTCGGCGCGGAGGGCGAGCACGCCCACCGTGCCGGCCACGACCTCAATTACCTGGGCTGGGCGGGCGCCCTCGAGGACACCGCGCCTCGCCTGCCCCCGGTCCAGGTGGCCGACCTCTCCGCCGGAGCGCTCGGCGCGGTGACGAGCGTCCTCGCCGCGCTGCTCGAGCGGACGCGCACGGGCAATGGACGCCGCGTCATCGTCTCCATGACGCACGGCGCGCACGACCTCGTCGCGCACCGGCTCGGAGGCGACCCCGTCCCGAGGCTGCTCACGGGCGGTCTCGCGTGCTATCGCGTCTACGGCACGGCCGACGGCCGGCACCTCACGGTCGCGGCCCTCGAGCCGAAGTTCTTCCGGCGGCTGTGCGAGCTGCTCGAGCGGCCCGACCTCGCCGAGCGGCACTACGACGTGGACCAGGAGGCGCTGGCGGACGAGCTCGCCGGCATCTTGCTGACCCGTACCCTTCCCGCCTGGCTCGAGCTGTTCGACGCGGAGGACGTCTGCGTGGGCCCCGTCTGGACGCGTGCCGAGGCGGCGAAGGTCTTCGGCGCGGCGGAGACGGACGACCCGGTCCCGCTCGGCGCGCACACCCAGGCCTGGCGGCGCGAGCTCCGACTACCGCACGAGACCCAGGGCCGCCGGTAGAGCGAGCAGCGTGTCGATCCGGTCGAGCTCCTCCGGCCGCAGGCCGTCACGGTCGAGGAAGATCGCACGCATCCCGAGCGCCCTCGCGCCCTCGATGTCGTCCTCGTAGGAGTCTCCGACCATAGCCGCCTCTTCGGGGGCGACCTCGAGCTGGCTCAGCGCTGCGACGAAGATCGACGGGTGCGGCTTGATCCGCCCGTGCGCCCTGGAGCCCACCATGGCATCGACCTCGAGCCGGTGGTGGCGGACGAACTCGTCCAGGTCGCGCTGGCCGTTCGTGACGAGCCCGATCCGGATGCCTCGCGCGCGGAGGTCGGCGAGCACGGGCAGCGCGTCCTCGTACAGCGTGAAGTTCTCGTGCCGTTCCCACTCGCGCACCATGTCGACCGCGCACGCCCTTGCACCGGCCGGGTCCGCGCCCATGCCGAGCACGATCTGCTCGGTGAACGCGACCCAGACCTCCTCGTCGTGCACGAGATCGCGCTCGCCGCTCAGCCTCTCGATCGCCGCCGCGCGGGCTCCGGTGTAGCGGTCGGGATCGAGCGCGAGCCCGTGTCGCTCCCCCACGCGCCGGTATCCCTCGGGCCCGAGCTCCGGCCCGGGCCGGAAGAGCGTGAAATCGACATCGAACAGAACGGCCTTCAGCACCGCCAGAGGATAGGTGTGGACTGCACCCTCGATGACGAGAAACCCTGCCCGAGCAGTCATCCGTGCGCGCGGCGTCCGGGGCCGGAGCCGGGCTCTGCCCGGCGGGAGGCCAGGCGCGATCGACCCGTGAGCAAGAGGAAGGGGCACGTGGGGAAACATCGTTTCCCCACGCGAACGGCGGTCATCCGTGCGCGCGGCGTCCGAGGCCGGAGCCGGGCTCTGCCCGGCGGGAGGCCGGGCGCGATCTACCCGTGCGCAAGCAAGAGGAAGGGGGCTGGTGGGGGAAACATCGTTTCCCCCACCAAGAATCGGGGTGCCCAGATTCGAACTGGGGACCTCTCCGACCCGAACGGAGCGCGCTACCAGGCTGCGCCACACCCCGAGCGCGGAAAGGGTAGCGGGTCGGCGGCGCCGAGGCCGTTGCGGACCCGCGCCCGGGGTCAGTATGCTGAGGTCGTGATGGAAGCTCTCGTCAGGCGGGCCGATTGACCCGCCTCGAACGCGAAGCAAGCCCGAGCCCGACGGTCGCGCGATCCGCGCCGGCGGGCTTTTTTCATGCCGGAAGCCACCCGTAGGAGGTCCTGATGGCCAATCACCTGACGCCCGACGAGCTCGCCAAGGAAATGGGGATCGACCGCGACGAGGTCATCCGCATCTGCATCGCGGAAGGCGTGCCGATCTACCACGGGAAGATCGACAAGACCCTCTTCCAGGCGTCGCTCGAGGCCGTCGGGACGGCCGCAGGCTCGACCTCGCGGACGTAACGTCCGCCCGCGCTACGACGCGCGGGCCTTGCGCCTGGCCTTGCTCTTCGAAGCCGTCGGCTTCGCTGCGTCGGACTTCTTCGCGGCCGCGACGCTCGCCTTCAGCGCCTCCATCAGATCGATGACCGGCGCCTCCTCCTCCGGCTGCTCCGGCACGGCGATCTCCTCGCCGCGGAGCTTCGCCTCGAGCATCGCCTTCAGGTCGCGCCGGTACTCGCTCGCGAGCTCCGAGGGCTCGAAGTCGCCGGCGAGGCTCTCGATCACCTGGCGCGCGAGCTCGAGCTCCGAGTCCTTGACGTCGGTCTCGCCGACCGCCTCGGAGATCTCCGCCTGCGAGTGGACGTCCTCCGCGAGGAACAGGGTCTCGAGAGCGAGCGCATCGCCCCTGGCGCGCACGAGGCAGAGGCTCTCTCGGCCGGCACGCACGAAGCGGCCGAGCGCCGCGGTGGTCGTCTGCCGCATCGCCTCCAGCAGCAGCACGTACGGGCGCCGCTGCGCGACGGTCGAGGCGGGCACGAGGAAGTACGTGCGATCGAAGTAGATCGGGTCGACCGCGTCCTCCTGGACGAACCGCGTGATCTCGATGGAGCGGGAGTCGTCCGAGCGCTCGAGCGCCTCGAGGTCGGCATCCTCGACGATGACGAACTGCCCCTTCGCCACCTCGAAGCCGCGGACGATCTC